>JBKKAI010000730.1:0-4499 GCA_046714815.1 Terriglobia bacterium
ACCGCCGCCAGGCTGGAGGCCGGCACATCCGGCGCCGCGCCCTTTTCGTCGAGCGGGCGGCGGTCCTGGTCGAAAAGCTGCCATGCCAGCGAGCCGCCCTTTCGGAAGCCTGTCCCCTCGGTCCAAACCAGCAGTGTCTGGCCGGCTGCGTTGCGCGCCACCACGGGGTGCTTGCGCTTCCCGCCCTCGCCCGGCGCGGCGGCCGGCTCGGAGACTCTCCCGGTTCCGGCGTCAATGGTGGCGAAGAAAATCTGCCACCCGCTTTCCCAGGCGGCGACCACCGTGCCATTTCCGCCGCCATTTCCGGCGCTGCTTCCGGCGGTGAACGAAGCGGTGCTCATCGGGCAGGCGCCGATCTTCCAGGGATGGATGCGCTCGCCGCGGAACGTCCTGCCGCGATCGTTCGAGGCCAACAGAACCATGTCGCGGTTGACGTGTTCGGTGGCGGCGCGATACAGCATGTACACGTTGCGCGGGCCGGCGGCAAAGGCGCGCATGCCGCAGCAGCCGCAGGCGCCGGTGGGCTCGTCGTAAGCCGGCGTTTCACGCGCGAAAGTTTTTCCTTCGTCGCCGGAGCGGGCGATCCAGACGCGGCGATTCTGTTCGCCATGACCCTTCGCGGCAGCGTCGCCGCTGCCCCCATGCCAGGCGACATAGACATGGCCCGCGGAGTCGGCGGCCAGCGATCCGCCGCCATCGAGGCCCGCGGCAAACTGCATCACGTTGCGTTCCGGCTCGAAGGCCGTGCCGCGGTCATTCATCCGTGTGTAGAGCATCGGGTGGGCGCCGTTCGGACCGGCGGGCTCGGCGCCTTTGGCTCCCATCCACGCTACATGCACGCGCCCACGCTTCCCCAGGGCGATATGCGCGCCGCGCACCGTGCCGGCGGCGATGGCGCTGTTGGGCCGGCTGTTCACCTGCATCGGCGGGGAGAAATCGCGCCCGCCCCCCGGCGCGTCACGCTCCGGGTGGCCGGGTTCCCGCTTCACGTAGAAGATGTCGCCGCCACCGGGATCGCCCTTGAAGTAGATCAAGTGGACCGCGCCTTTTTCATCCACCGCCACCTGCGGCTGAATACCGCCGCCGGGCGTGCGGATCAGGCGAATATCGCCGGCGGCCCGGAGCATGCGCTCCGGGTTGCCGGCCCAGGCCAGCGCGCCGGCAAAGGCCCACAACAGCAGAAGGGATGGTTTCATACAGATTATCTCTACCCTGACTGTAGCACAGGAAAAACCGGACGGGCAGCAATGGGCAGCAATGTCCAGCGCCGCGCTTCAGTTACAATGCCATCTACCGACATGCAGAATGGCATCGTGATCCTCGACTTCGGGGGGCAGTACACCCAGTTGATCGCGCGGCGCATCCGCGAGCAGAATGTCTTCAGCGCGGTAGTTCCGTTTAACATCGCGCCCGACGAGCTGCGCCGCATGGACCCGCGCGGCATCATTCTTTCCGGCGGCCCGAGCTCGGTGTTTGATGACGGCGCGCCGCACTCGTCGCCGGAGGTGCTGCGGCTCGGCGTGCCGGTGCTGGGCATCTGCTACGGCTTCCACTTGATGGCGCACCAGTTGGGCGGCCGGGTGCGCCCGGCGTTGCGCCGCGAATACGGCCGCGCGCAGCTCGAAGTCTCCGGCGGCGCGTCGCGCCTGCTGGCCGGCCTGCCGCATTCGCTCAGCGTCTGGGCCAGCCACGGCGATGAAGTGGACGAGCTGCCGCCGGGCTTCCGCTCCGTCGGCCGGACGCCCAGTGCCGTCGCCGCCATCGAAGACCCCGAACGCAGCTTGTACGCCGTCCAGTTTCATCCCGAGGTGCGCCACACACCGGAAGGCCCGCGCATCCTGCATAATTTCGTGCGCGACATCTGCGGCGCGGCGGCAGACTGGACGCCGGCGTCGTTTGTCGAGGATACCGTGGCGCGGGTGCGTGAAAGAGTCGGTGGCGGGCACGCCGTTTGCGCGCTCAGCGGCGGCGTGGACTCCACCGTCGCCGCCACGCTGGTCGAGCGCGCCATCGGCGGCCGCCTCACCTGCGTCTTCGTGGATAACGGCCTGCTCCGCAAGAATGAGTTCCCGGCGATTCTCGCGCTTCTTCGCGACACGCTGGGTTTGAAGGTGATCGGAGTGGATGCCGAGCGGCGCTTCCTCGAACGGCTGGCCGGTGTCACCGATCCGGAGCAGAAGCGCCAGGTGATCGGGAACGAGTTCATCCGCGTATTTGAGGAAGAGGCGCTCAAGTTGGGCCACATCGAGCACCTCGTGCAGGGCACGCTGTATCCGGATGTGATTGAATCCGTGTCGGTTAAAGGCCCCTCGGCGACCATCAAGAGCCACCATAACGTGGGTGGGCTGCCACTGGAGATGAAATTGCACTTGATAGAGCCGTTGCGCGACCTGTTCAAGGATGAGGTCCGGCGCGTCGGCAAAGAACTTGGGCTTCCGGATCGAATCCTGCAGCGGCAACCTTTTCCCGGCCCCGGCCTGGCCGTGCGGATCGTCGGGGAAGTGAACGCGGAACGGCTCGCTATCCTTCGGGAGGCCGACGCCGTCCTACTGGAGGTGATTCGCGAAGCAGGACTCTATGACAAGGTCTGGCAATCATTTGCCGTGCTCTTGCCGATCCGCAGCGTGGGTGTGATGGGCGATCAGAGGACCTATGCGTACACCATCGCCATTCGCTGCGTGCATTCCGAAGACGGAATGACGGCCGATTGGGCGCCGCTCGAGCCGGAGTTGCTGGGCCGCATATCAAACCGGATCGTGAATGAGGTGCGGGGCGTGAACCGCGTGGTTTACGACATCAGCTCCAAGCCCCCCAGCACGATCGAGTGGGAATAACCGTGAAAGCACCCGTAACTATCGGCAGGCCAAGACTTACCGATGTAACCCGGGAGGGCCCTTATGCGTCAGTCAAGTTGTATGGAATGGGTGATGGAATCCGGTCTTAATGTGGCGGCGGAGCCGGCAGTCAGCCCCGAAGTCGCGCTGATTCGCCGGGCTCAGAACGGCGAGGAAGAGGCCTTTCGCCTGATCGTCGAGCGCTACCAGGCGAAGGTGTTTTCGATCATCCATGGGATCCTGCGCAACCGCAACGACGCGGAAGACATTGCGCAGCAAGTGTTTACTAAGGTATACTTCTCGCTGGGCAAGTTCAACTTCCGCTCGGCGCTGGTGACTTGGATCTACAAGATCACCGTGAATGAGTGTTACGACTATCTGCGAAAGCAGAGAGTCCGCAAGCTGACTTACGAGTCGGATCTGAATGAAGACGACCTTCGCCGCATTGACAACATGGAAGATGTCACGCGGAACCCGGCCGAGTCAGTGGACCGCCGGACCGAACTTCGGCAATACGTCGTCAGGCTTCTGGACAAGCTCTCGGAAGAAGAGCGGAACCTGTTGATTTTGAAAGAAGTCGAAGGGTATCCTGTCGAGGAGTTGGCCCGCATGGTGGACATGAACGAGAACACCGTGAAGGTGAAGTTGTTCCGGGCCCGGCAGAAACTGGTGAAGACCGCCAAAAAGGCGGGGATGTTGCGCGCTTAGCAACCGTGGCGGGCAGCCCGCCACGTTGCTGATTTCCGACAGCCGCTGGAAACGCACGTCGGCCGTTGGAATTGAAGTACTGTGGGTTGAGAAGGAAGGGGAACATGCACCCGGTTGTACGAAATTATCTGGAAGCTCATCTGGACGGCAGCCTGCTGCCGCCGGCGCGCAGGGAGTTGGAGTCCCACCTGCGCGACTGCGCGACGTGTCGCAAGGATGTAGAAGAGGCCCGGCTGACCAACGAGTGGATGCAGGCCCTGGTGACCGAGTTGATGATGCCGGCGCCCGGCTTTTACGCGCGCGTCCGCGCCCGCGTCGAGTCCGAGGGCAGCCAGGTGTGGCCCTTCTGGCAGTTGATGCCCGTGTTCAGCCGGCAGCTGGGGTTCGCGCTGTTTGCCACGCTGATGCTGCTGAGCGGCTATTTCTTCACGCTGCGGATCACCGAGGACCAGGCACATAATACTGTTGCCGAGTTGATGCTGGACGCGCCTGCCATTCGCACCGAGGCTCCCGCCCTCACCGCCGCCGATGCTCACAGCAATCGGCAGCGTGTGATGCTTGCGCTGATCGCGCCGGCCAAGGCGGAAGGGGACTAGCACTATGTCCCAGCGGGGCCGGGCCATCATTTATTCTGTCGTCGTTTTCGCCGCGGGGATGATTGCGGGAGCCCTGCTGATGAACCTCGGCGAGCATCTCTACCTGCATCCCGCCGGCCGCGCCCGCGAGCTTTCGCCCTGGGAACAGGCCGACCGCAGCCGTTACATCGAGACTTTCAAGACCGAGTTGAGCCTTACCGATGTCCAGGTGCGACAGGTGGAGGACATCCTGGATGAAACCGGGCGGCAGTATCACGACCTGCACTCTTTCTCCCACCACATCCGGCAGCAGGGCATCATCCGCATCCGTGGCATCCTCGACGAGCAACAGCTCCGCCGCTTTGAGCAGATCGTGAACAAG
>JBKKAI010000731.1:0-4939 GCA_046714815.1 Terriglobia bacterium
AAATCAGCGACGCCCTCCGCCGCGTCTTCGGCGAATACCGCGAAACCGTCGTCGTGTAGGTAAACCCGGGCCGCCGGGCTTGTTAGCGGTCACGGCCGGTCCCGCCTTTTTCTCGATTCGAACGTGCTGACCGGTGGGATCATCGCTCCCTGGGGTCTGGACAAAGCGGTCCTCTCCCTCTGTGCCGCCCGAATCTGCCGGTTTCCTGCTGAACCTGGGCGTCCTGGAGCTCAAAGGCAGTGTTTGGCTCTGCCACCCGTCATTCCAAGGGACGACGCATTTTGTCGGCCCGAGGAACCTGCTTTTTGCAACAGGCGCTCGGCACTGAAAATGCCAGATTGTGCTCTCCAGCCTGTTCCGCCTGTTCCGCCTGTTATTTTCAGGTGGAAAACAGGCAGTTTGCCGCGGGGTTGGCCCGCGCGCGCTCACTCGGGCAAGGGGTTGTCCACTTCGGGATTGCTACTGCTTCCTTACAATCTCAGTATGACATACGCTGTCAAGGGTTTTGCCTGTTTTCGGGCATCCGGTTGTTGAAAACAAAGCGAATATAGTTGTGACAAACTTTTTTGGCAGGAAGGGGCGATTCTGTATCCTGTGTGGAATCAATGGGTTAGACTTTCGGCTTCCAGCGGGTTTGGGTGGTTCCCGCCCGGTGGCCGGCGGCGGGGCTACCGGGGCGCGGAGCGGAAGAAGCTGAGGGAGCTGTCGCCCTGCTCGATGCAGCGGAAGCGGGTGAGCGAGCCGTAGCCGGGTTCGAGCGGCGAGCGGCGGGCGTGCTCGGCGATGACGACGGCGTTCGCCGCGAGCAGCGGCGGCTGTTTACCGAGCAGCTTCAGGACGCGCTGGTATTCGCCGGCCGCGTCATACGGTGGATCGAGGAAGACGAAGCATGCCGCGCGCGTGGCGCGCTCGAGCGCCCGCGCCACCGGCTGCTCCACCAGCAAGCAGCGCGCCTCGACGCCGAGCTCGGCGACGTTCTCGCGCAGCACACGCGCCGCCGCGCGGCTGTTCTCGATGAAGACCACGGACCGGGCGCCACGGCTGAGCGCCTCCAGGCCCACCGCCCCGCTACCGGCAAAGCAGTCGTACCACGTCGAGTCGGCCACCGCCACGCCGAGCACATTGAACAATGTCTCGCGCAGCTTGTCACTCGACGGCCGCGTCGCCGGCCCGGCCAGCGTCTTCAGCCGCCGGCTGCGAAACTCTCCGCCGATGATCCTCATCGAAACCCCGTCGCACACCCGGTGTCAGATTCTTCAGCCGTTCTTCGGCCGATGGATGCGAGGAAAAGTACTCCATGAAAGCGGGTTCATCAGGAGCGATCCGACCAAATGTCTCAAGGACGCGAGTCGCTCCTGACCGATCAAATCCGGCAGCCGAGACTAGCGAAACTGCCCGCTTGTCGGCCTCCAGCTCATCGTCGCGCGAATAGTCATGGACGATCAGTCTCTTGACAAGCCTCCCGATGCCAGTAGTTCCAAATTTGGCAGTCACGCCCAGCACGAGAACCTTCAGCATCCATCGTTCCCGGTGGTGACCAAGCAGCGTATGCGCCATTTCGTGCGCCAGAACGAAAGCAATGGCGTCGCTGTCATCATGGAACCTATCGAACAGTCCCTCAGAAACAAAGACGAACCCCCCGGGCAATGCGAATGCGTTCATCGCTGGGTCTGGTATCACACGATACGAGAATGGCCAAGAAGTGTTCGCTTCGCACAGTCTGGTTCCCAACCTTTCAAGGACGCCTGTTTTCGCTTCCGCGACGGAGTGGTTGTACCGCTGTGAGATCTCTTGCGCCAATTCTTGCCCCAATGCCCGTTCTGCGCACAACCTTTCCTCGGCGGTCCCAATGATGGAGGTCCAGAACACCTTCGCTGCGAGCACTTTCTTTCTCGCACCGTGTCCGGCTACCCGCTGGCTCCGGCGAGCCACTTGCCTCCAAACAGGATCAGGATGACCAATCCGATAACGCTTAACTCAGCGAGACCGAGCGACTGGAGCATGCCTGTAACCATTGTACGCTGCCATCGCCGCCAACAATGGAAGAACCGTGAGCAAGGAAGCGAAGTTCTTTGGTGTCTCTGTGAAGCAGGGGGCGGGGGATAGAAGGCCGAGGAAAAAAACACCCCCGAGGTGGGAGTGAGTCCAGGAATTTTGTTGATGGCGGTCGTAGACCGCTCGATCCGAGATCGCCTAATGGTCGTCTGTTCGGAAACCGATGGGGCGTTGCGGTCTCGCTGGCGCGGCAATGAGTCGTTTGACGACCTCATACACTGCGTCGATTCTGGCGCCGTGCTGCTTCTGCCGCCGTTCCATATCTTCCATCTTGCGGGCGAGGTCCTTGTGCGTGGCCAGAACCTCGCGGAGCCTGACGAAGGCGCGGATGATCAGGATGTTCATGTGCACGGCGCGCTTGCTCTTGAGCACTGAGGAGAGCATCGCCACGCCGTGCTCCGTGAACGCGTAAGGCTCGTACTTCGCGTATCGGCCACGGCCTCTCTCTAAGGTGCCAAATTGGCGCCTTAGAGCGGTAGCCTCCGCTAGGGAGAGTTCCAGCAGGGACGGATCGACCGGTTCCGCCGTTCTCTGCAGGCATAGGTTTGCGCCCTCTTTCCCTTTTCTGGCCCGTCAAGCAGCCGTTATAGACACTATCCAACACTATCCACAGGCCCTTGTTTTTGGCCACGCGGGGTTATCCCACCTGAACCTCATCCCACCTGAACCAGGCCGTAGCGGCGCCACCAGTTTTCGCGGACGTAATGCACCAGCGCCACGGCCTCCTCGCGCGACGGCGGCTCTTCGATGAAGCGCATGGCCTCGCGGCGGGCGAGTTCGAGAATCTCGCGGTCGCGCACCAGGTCGGCGATGCGGAAGGCGGGCATCCCTGACTGGCGCGTGCCGAAGAACTCGCCCGGCCCGCGCAGCGCCAGGTCGGTCTCGGCGATCTCGAAGCCGTCCTGCGTGCGCACCAGCACCGCCAGGCGCTCCTTCGCCTGGCCGGTCATTTCGCCGTAGGTCACCAGGACGCAGAACGACTTGTACGCCCCGCGCCCCACGCGCCCGCGCAACTGGTGAAGCTGCGCCAGGCCGAAGCGCTCGGCATGCTCGACCACCATCACGGCAGCATTGGGAACATCCACGCCCACTTCGATCACCGTGGTGGCCACCAGCAGGTGGATGCGGCCGGCCTTGAACTCGGCCATGGTGCGCTCTTTCTCGGCCGCCGGCAGCCGCCCGTGCAGCAGCCCCACGCGCAGCCCGGGAAAGACTTCGCGCGACAGGCGGCCGTGCATCTCGATGGCGCTTCGCAGGTCGGCCTTTTCCGACTCCTCGACCAGCGGATAAACGATGTAAGCCTGACGCCCGGCGCTAATCTGCTTCCGGACAAATTCATATACCTCGCCGGCGCGCGCCTCGGTGACGAGCCGGGTGACAACCTGCCGCCGGCCCGGCGGCAGCTCGTCAATCACCGAAACGTCCAGGTCGCCGTAGAGCGTCATCGCCAGCGTGCGCGGGATGGGCGTCGCCGTCATCACCAGCACGTCCGGCCAGCGTCCCTTCTGCATCAGGCGCATGCGCTGCATCACGCCGAAGCGGTGTTGCTCGTCCACGATCACCAGGCCGAGCGACGCGAACTCGACGTCCTCCACCAGCAACGCGTGAGTGCCGATCACCACGTGCACCAGGCCGTCGCGCACCAGCCGCTTCAGCCTGGCTTTCGACGCCGGCGTGGCGGCGCTGGTCAGGAGCGCCACGTGGTAGCCCGCGGCGCGCAGCAGGCCGCGGAAGTAGAGGAAGTGCTGCCCGGCGAGGATCTCGGTGGGGGCCATCACCGCCACCTGGAAGCCGTTCTCAATGGCGATCACCGCCGCCTGCAGCGCCACGATCGTTTTGCCGCTGCCCACGTCGCCCTGCAGCAGCCGGTTCATCGGGCGCGGCTCGGCCATGTCGGCGACGATCTCCTTCAGCACGCGCTTCTGCGCCGCGGTCGGGTGGAACGGCAGCACGGCCTTCACTTTTTCGCGAACAGCGGCGGTCACCTGGAACTGCAGGCCGGGTGCGCTGCGGGCCCGCCGCCGCTTGACCGCCACTCCCGTCTCGAGGAAAAAAAACTCCTCGAAGATCAGCCGGAACTGCGCCGGAGCGCGGAAGCGGCCGAGCGCCGCCAGGTCCGTCTCGATGTCCGGGAAGTGCGTAAGACGCAGCGCTTCGCGCCGGTCCGGAAGCCCCAGCCGCTCGCGGACCTGCGCCGGCAGCGGGTCTTCGAGCGCAGGCAGCTCGTTCAACAGGGAATAGATGACACGCCGGAAAAACTTGGACGTCAGCCGGCCGCTGCCGGCCGTCTCGTAAACGGGCACGATGCGGCCGACTTCGAGCGACTCGCCGCGGGGTTCACCCTCGTCGTTGGCCACTACAACTTCATACTGAGGATGCATCATCTGCAGTTTCGCGCCGTAACTGCCCTCTTCCACCCGGCCGTGAACGGCGAGCACTTCGCCCGGCGCGATGATCTTCTGCAGGTAGTCGGAGTTGAACCAGCGGCAGTGCAGGCGGCGAGACCCTTCGGCCAGCTCCGCCTCGAAAATGCTGAGACCGCGGCCTCGCGGGCGGTAGGTGCGTGTGGACCGCACCGGCGCCACCACCGTGGCCGTTTCACCGGCCTGCACTTGCGAGACGCCGCGCGGATTCGTGCGGTCCTCGTACCGGCGCGGCACGTAGTACAGGAGGTCTTCGACGGTTACGACGCCCTTGTCCTCGAGGATCCGCGCGCGCTCCGGCCCCACTCCCCGAACGTAGGTCACCTCGGTGGCCAGGCTGAGCATGGGAGGCGGGCGCTGGGCCGCGCTAGACCTTGATGACGCGGCGCTCGGCGCAGGCGCGGTAGATGGCAGCCAGCAGCTTCTGGTCCTGCAGGCCGTCGGCGCCGGAAGCCCGCGGC
>JBKKAI010000732.1:0-4050 GCA_046714815.1 Terriglobia bacterium
AGCCGCTCGCGCAGCTTTTCACGCTGCTGCGGAGTCAGCACCTCCTGAAAACCGAGGCGCATGTCCAGGCCCGCTTTCATCTCCGCCGCGCGAAGGTCGGCGATCTCGCGGACCACGCGGTCAATCGCCGCGCGGTCGGGTTTCTCGACGCGCATCAGTTCTTCGATATCAATTTGTTTGGTTTCGAGGTCGGCGCGCCGGCGGATTTCGTTCTTGCGCATTTCCGTTCCCATTCGGCGCAGGCGCTCCTGCTGCTCGTTGGTCAAACCAAGCTCCTGGCCCATGCGCCCGCCGGCCATCCCAGGCCCGCCCGGTGAAAAGCCCCGCATACGCGGGCCGCGTCCGGGAGCGAAGGGCCGCATACCGAAGCCGCCATCGGTTCCAAGGCGGCGGCCAAATCCAGGCCGCTCGCGGAAGCGAAGAACGTCAGGTCCACCCGGACCGCCGGGGCCGAAGCCTGGGCCGCCGGGACCGAAGTTTTCGCGCGGGCCGACCCGGCGTTCAATCACGATGCGCCTGTCAGAATCAGCTTCCTGCCGTGGCGCGGCCGGGGCCCGGCGCACGGCGCGCTCCCCGGCCGCGGGCTGCGGGGGCGGCGCGGGATTTTGAGCGGGCGCCAACAGCGCGGCCGCAAAAACAGCCATCAACACTTTCATCATGAAAAGCCTCCCAGGGATTTGCATCTACTAATAAGTACCCGAACACGATGGAAAAGTTCCGGCGATTCGCTAGAATAGGCGCCACATGGGATTCATCGGTTATCGCCGGCATGACTCGGGCGTCCGGATCTTCCTCGAATGCAGCGAGCAGGAAGCCGATGGCGGCGCGCCCTCCTGCACCTATCCGGTGGACGTTATCTTTTCTCCACGGGGCGTCCGCTTCGAGGGAGTTCACGACGTCTTTGCGCTGAAGAAGTTTTACAAGCTGGTGAACAGCCTGGAGGAGCGGGCCCGCGAGCATCATCGTGACCGGCAGGTGATATTTCGCTCGCCGGAGGACCTGCTGGAGCACCTCAAGGTGACGCGCAACTCCCGCGAATTCGCAGCCGACCCACCGAGCCGCCTCGCCGGCTGACGCGCTACTTGCGGCCGCGCTGTGCCAGCGAGCGGTAATACTGCTCCACTTCTCTGCGGAAGCTGTCGGGAACTTCTTCGTGCGTCGGGAGGCGCAGCTCCCCGGCGCCGTTGCCGAGGCGGCGGCTGATCTCGAGTTCGACCTGCCGCAGACCGTCGAGAACCGAGGCGCGCAAGCGCTCCAGCTCCGCCGGGTCGCCGGGGAAGCGGCCGGCTTCGAGGTTGCTCATGTTATCCACAAGCTCGCGGACCCGCTTCGCGAAGTCAGGGTCGCCGCGCAAGTCGCGCTGCAGCTCGCGCGCCAGCGGCAGGCTTTCCCGATATTGCTGCTCGAGGGCACGGCGCTCCTCGGCCGTGAGAGGCTGGGGCAATCTGCCATCCCCCAGCCGGCCGGGGCCGGAGTACGGGCGGTCCACGCCGCGGTTCCACGCGCCTTCGGGAACACCGCCGGGCATACCCTGAGCTCGGCTGGTCTCGCGTCCGGGCTGGTTGGAGGTCCGCTCGCCACGCTGCCCGCCGCCCTGGCCCTGCTGGCCTTGGCCCTGCTGCCCTTGCTGGCCCTGCTGCCCCTGCTGGCCGGGCTGCCCCTGCTGTCCGGGCTGCCCCTGCTGTCCGGGCTGCTGGCCTTGCTGTCCCCGTTGCCTCTGCTGCCCTTGCTGACCTTGCTGTCCCTGCTGTCCCTGCTGGCGCTGGCCTTGCCGCAGGCGATCTTCCATCTCCTCGAGGCGCCGGCGCAGGTCTTCGGCGCGGGCCAGCGCGCGCTCCATGCGCTGGTCGCCGCTGCCTTGCGCGCCGGCCTGCGCATTGAAGGTTCGGCGCGCGTCGCCAATCTGCTGCTCGAGGCGCTCGATGGACTGGCGCAGGCCGTCCTCGCGCTGCTGCGCGAGTTGGTTCATTCCGCGGCGCAGCATTTCGGCGCCCTGGCGAACTTTTTCCTGAAGCTGCTCCTCGCGGATGCTGTTGCCCGCGGCGCGCAGCTTGCGCGAAACCTCCGGCTGCGTGGCGGCCAGCTTGCGCGCGGTTTCGAGCAGCCGCCGCTCGAGGTCGTTCAGCCCCTCGAAGACGCGGCTCTTCTGCTCCATGGCGCGGCCGAAGGCCTCGGCGCGCTTCTGGGCTTCATCTTCGGGGCCGGGGAAGCGGCGAACGGATTCGGCGGCCTGCTGCTGCTCGCGGGCGATGCGCTGCGCGTCCTGCGCCATGCGGTCGAGCGCCTGCTGGCCCTCTTCGCCGCGGCGGCGGGCCATCAGGTCGCGCGCCTCCTGCAGACGCTGCAGCGCGCGCTCCTGCGACTCGCGCGATTGGCCGCCTTCCTGCGGGCGTCCCTGCGCATTCCCCTGCGCACTTGACTGCTGGCCCTGCTGGCCCTGCATCTCGCGGGCCGCCTGCTCCAGGCGCTGGCGGATGGTTTCCATCTCGCGCGAGCCGGTCTCACGCGCCAGCCGCTCGAACTCGCGCGCCAGCTCTTCGGTCTGGCGGCGCAATGTCTCCTGTTCCCAGCGCGAGGCGGCCGGCGACTGCTGCTGCTCGCGGCGCCGCTGCTCGGCGAGCTGCTGCTGGCGGCGCGCCAATTCCTGCAGCTTCTTCAGCGCCGCGTCCAGCTTCTCGTCGCGCTGTGCGCCGCTCTGGCGCTGCTGCGGCGTCTCGTATTGATTCTTCTGCGTGTCCAGTTCCAGGTCAAACAGGTCGGCCAATTCGCGCTGCGTGGCGTTGCGCCCGCGCCCTCCGCCGCCCTGGTTGTTGCCGAAGGCCACCTGGATCTCGCGGAACGTGGCTTCGGCGCGCGAAAGAAACTGCAGCGCCTTCTGCTCGGGCGGCATCGCCTCCTTGAGCTTTCGCGCGGCCAGTTGTTCGGCGGCGGGGCCCATGGATTCGGCGGCTTTTCTGAGGTTCTCCACAAGCTGGGTGAATTGCTGGTTCAGGCCGGCCAACGCGCGGCGCTCCATGCGCGTCGCCAGCGTCTCGGTCTGCTGCTTCAGCGTTTTCTGGATGCCGGCCAGCGCCTTGATGTCCTCGACGGCGCCGGGCATGCGCGTCAGGTTCCAGGTGGCGGCGATAATTTCCTTTTGCCGCTCGACGAGGTTGGAGCTGTCATCGCCCTCGCCGCCCTGGCCGCCGCCGCCACCGCCGGCCTGTGCCTGCCGGTACTCGCGCTCGAACGGGCGCACCTCCATGAAGTACATGTCGGTCTGCGCGGCCTGGCGCGAGTCGCGCGCCGTCGCGTAGTAAGTCACGAGGTCTCCCGGCGCGAGCTTGTGTTCTTCCAGGAAGAAGGTGTGCTTCGCCTGCACCTGACGCGCGCCGCGCCGGTCGAGCAGGTTCACCTGCTGCTCGGGTCCGCCGTTGACCGAAAAGCGCAGTTGAAACTCGCCGAGGGCAAAGTCATCCTGCGCTTCCAACTGCGCGGTGACTTCCTCGATACTGGTGGGACGGCTGTCGCGCGCGGGGCGCTGGATGGCGATGGTGGGCGGCTGGTCGGGCAGCGAGTCGATCACGTAGTCGTCGCTGGCGCGCGCCGGCGGGCCCTGATCGCCTTGACGGCTCAGGCGCGCGTGATACAGGCCGGATTCTTCCACCGTCAGCGTGCCGCTGAGCCGGCGGTCACCGGTGCGGCGCAGCGCGACCGTCTTGCCCGAATCGAGGAGCAGGTCGCCGGTGTCGGCGGGGATATCGGTGTGGACCACGACCTCCACCTCGGTGCCTTTCACTGCGCGGATGTCGCCGCCCTCGGGTTCGTTTCGAACAGCCAGGCCTGTGTAGGCAGGGAAGCGGTACGTCAGCTCGATGCGCTTTACCTGCGGCAGTTCGCCGACCGTGAGCCGGAACTCCGGCGAGCGAACGCCGTCGGCTTCGACGTAATAGCGGATGTTCTCGCGGACGTCGGGAAACACGTGGCGAAACCCGTTGCCCTGCTCGGCGGGCTTCATCGCGACTTCTTCCCACCGCGTGCCACGCTGGAAATAGGCGAACAGGCGGGCCT
>JBKKAI010000733.1:0-4731 GCA_046714815.1 Terriglobia bacterium
ATTGCGGCGCGCCACCGGCGTCGAGGACATCCTGCACGTGCAGCTTTCCAACCACCTTGTGCGGCAGGCCGTAGTGGTAACGGCCGACCGGCGGCAGCCCATCGGCTTCTTTTTCGGCGAGCCGCAGCGCCTGGTTTTTCTGACCTCCTACTCGGCGCGCGAACGCGGGCGCGGCGGCATCGTGGTGGCAGACTACCTTGCCGATCCGAGGCCCGATGGCGGCTGGGACCTGTGGCTCGATGAGTACCCCGCGCTCGATGACGAGCAGCTCGGCGAAGTGGTCGAGGGCCTGGTTTCGACTCCGGAGGGATTGCAGCCGGTGCTGCGCCCCTTCCGCAAGGAACAGGCGCTGCTGATGTGGAGCGACCTTCGCGAGTGCGGATTCCATTACCGGCGCGAGCTTCCCGCTCCGGCGGGATGGGTCACGAGCTGGTCGCTGCTGTCAAGCCAGCAACTGCCGACGGCCGTCAGCGTCCAGTTGCGGGGCGACCCGGAGCGTTCCCGCGGCCTGGCGCCGGTGCCGCTGTTCGTTCGCCTGCGCATCGGAGGTGTGCGTTGAGAAGTCTAAGGTCCTCGCCGCGGCGAGTCCAAAGTCCAAAGCCGGAAACTCCGCACTCCGAACAGGGAGGGATTCTGCTGCTGGTGATGTGGCTGACAACGGCTCTGTCGTTGGTGGCGCTGGCCATGGCCATGACGGTGCGCACCGAAATCGAGGCCACTCGCTACCGCATCGAAGCCGAACAGGGCCGCTTCCTGGCCCGCGGCGCGATCGAGCAGGCGGTATTCGTGATGAAAAACACCGGCCTGCGGGATGCCGAACAGAAACCGTTCTACGAAGCGGGGCGGCCGTACATGGATTTCGTGTACTCGACAGGCGCCGCGCGGGTGCTCGTGGTTCCCGAAGCCGGCAAGCTCAACGTCAACCTGCTGCCGCCGGAGCGCCTGCGGGCGCTGCTCGAAGCAGCCGGCGCATCGGAGCCGGAAGCGCGCGAGATCACCGAGGCCATCGTGGACTGGCGCGCGCCGGCCAGCCCCACGCTCGACGGCCCGTTCGATCAGTACTACGCGGCACTGCCGCGGCCCTACCGTGGGGCGCACCGCCCGTTCGAGCGCACAGAAGACCTGCTGCTGGTGCGCGGCGTCACACCGGAGCTGTTCTACGGATGGATGGAGGCCGATGTGGCGGGCCGCTCGGTCCGCCGCGGCGGGATCAACCGGCTGCTCACTACCTATGGAATGGCGGTGGCGGTGAACGTGAACTACGCGCCCTACGAGGTGCTGCTGACCCTGCCGGGCATGGACCCGCAGAGCGCCGCGGCGCTGGTGGCCGGCCGCCGCGCGAAACCTTACGCGACACCGGCGGACCTGCCGCTGGCGTTGCCGCTCGAGGCTGTGCCCTACCTGACGATGGCTTCGACCAGCGAGACGTACAGCCTGTTGGCAACCGGCCGTCCGAATGGCTCTGATGTCCGCACCTCGGTCCGCGCGCTGTTTCGCCGCGACCTGGTGACCGGTGAGACAAAGCTGGCGCGATGGGAAGAGATGGCCAACGGCTCGGAAATGTAGCAACAGGCATCTGCCTGTGCCCGGTTTTGCACAAATGTATCTAGGCGCCAATATCGGTATCGCCATTCGCGGCAAGGACCTGGAAGTGGTGTGCTTGCGCGGGCGCTGGCGCAGCCTGGTGGTTACCGGCTTCCTTCGTCTGGAGGATTACCAGGCGCGGCCGGTGGCCGAGGTGGCCGCGCAGTACCAGCGCTTCCGCAGGGAGCATCATGCGCTGGCTACCAGCGCCACGGTGGCGCTGCCGCGCGGCGCCGGGCTGATCCGCACGCTCGAGCTGCCGGCCGAGGTCGCGCCCAACCTGGCGCAGGCGGTGGCTTACCAGGTGGACTCGCTGCACCCCTTCGAAGAGGGCGCCGTTTACTTTGATTACTCGCTGCTGCCACGCTCTTCAGCTCCGGCAGCGGGCGGGCCGGGCGCCGCCGGGCGGCTGCGGGTGGCGGTGGTCCTGGTGGAAAAAAAGGCGCTCGACCCGCTTTACGACTGGCTGTGCCGCGCCGGCATTGACGTGGCTGCGTTCACGCTGTCCACTGCGGGCCTGTACCAGGCGCTGGCAGGCGCCTCCGGTCCTGCCGCGGCGAACGGGCAGGCCGGGCGCCGCCCCGTCGTGCTGCTGGACCAGCGCGACGAAACAACCGAAATTCTGGGTATCGCACCCGATGGCGCTTTCTGCTCACGCGAGGCGCCCGCCGGCGCGCCGCTCGATCGCGAAGTGCAGTTCTGCGCCGCTGAGTTGCGGCTGAAACCGGAGGAAGCGCCGCGGCTGATTTTCACCGGGTCCGGCGCCGCGATTCCGATCGAAGGCGGGGAAGTCACGCGGCTGGAGCAGGACGTGGTGGCCTTGCCGGAAGTGCGGCCGGCGACCCGGAGCGCAGGCTCCGGGCCGGACTTCCGCTTGCGCGAGCACTTTCCCGGTTACGCCGCGGCGCTGGCCGGCCTCGAGCGGCGCCTGCCTGGCTCGGCGCCGGCGGCCGGCCTGCGCTGGAACCTGCTGCCGGCCGGGAAGCGGATTTACCGCTCGCAGTGGGCGCACGCCGCTGCCTACGTGTTGGCCGCGCTGCTGGTGGCGCTGGGCGCCGCCTGGCTGCTTACCGCCGCCGTGCAGGACCGCCTCTACGCTTCCTGGCTCGACGGACGCGCCCGCGCGCTTCGGCCGCGCGTCGAGCAGCTCGACAAGCTCGACTCGCGCCAGAAGGCGCTGCTGGCCCGGCTCGAAGTTCTTAACGGCCAGCAGCAGGATATTGCGCGGAAGCTCGAAGCGTGGCAGGAACTGACGCGGCTGCTTCCGCCTCCCGGCTGGCTGCAGATGCTGCATTTCACCGAGAACCAGGTGGTGGCGCAGGGGGTGGCCGAATCGGCGTCGGCGCTGCTGCAGGCCGTCAACCAGTCGCCGCATTTCACGCAGGCCGAGTTTGTCGGCGCCATTTCCAAGAACAACGAGGGGCGAGAAGTTTTCCACGTGCGAATGCGGCTGCGCGAGATGGCGCCCGCGCCGGCGCCCGCGGCAGCTGCCGCTGTTGCGCCCGCTCCGCCGCCTGCAGGCCCGGCGGGTAACCCGCCGGGCTCGACTGCGGCCACAGCGGGGGGAAGGAAGCCCACGGGGAGTAACCAATGATGCGTTGGCCCCGGCTCAATTCGCTTGCGCCGCGCGACCGGCGCGCCCTGGCCCTGGTGGCCGCCGCGGCGCTCGCGTTTGTGCTGCTCGATTTTGTGGTTCTGCCGGCGGTGGACAGCGCCGCGAATTTGCGCGCCGCCATTCCCCTCAAGGAGAAGACGCTGCGCAAATACCAGCAGATGGTGGCGCTGGCCGGCGCGCGGGAAACCGACTGGCTGGCCGTGCAGACCCGCGCCGACGCCGCCGAAAAGCGGCTGCTGGACAGCCGTACACCGGCGCTGGCCGGGGCCGAGATGCAGACTCTGTTGAAGCAACTGATGTCGTCGGCGGGAATTGACATGCGAAGCGCGGACTTTCTGCCGGCACGCCCGCTCAAGGCCGGCGCCGCCACCTACACCGTGGCGCCGATCGTCGTGGCGTTTGAGTGCCCGCTTGACCAGCTTGCCAACCTGCTGGCGGCGGCAGCCGGCAGCAGCAAGATTCTGGCGCTTGACCAGCTTACGGTCCAGCACGTGCAGCCACGCCCGGATCGGCCGCAGAAACTGGTTTCGGTGCGGATGGCTATCCACGGCCTGAGTGCGTCCGAATCACCGAAGTAGCACAGGCTCGCCGCGGCGAGCCTGTGAGGGGAAGGCAAAAAAGGGAGGGAAGATGAAGAAGCCGATGACGTACCTCAACCTCGCGATGGTGGTAGCCGCGCTGTGGCTGGCTTCCGGAATCCGCGCCACGTGGCGGCAGAACCATTCGCGGTATGCGCTGTTCGCGGCGACAGCCGGGAAATCGCCGCCGGTTGCGGGGGCGGCGGCGGGCGTGGCGGCGGCGACTGCCGCCGGCGCGGCGGCCTTCCCGGAACTGGTGGGCCGCAACCTTTTCAGCGCCGACCGCAACAACGAGCAGCCGGTGGTGAAAGTGGAGAAGAAGCCGGCGCCGCCGCTGCCGGTGGTGATCGGCACGCTGAACCTTGGCAGCGGCCCGATCGCGCTGATGGCCGAGCAGAAGAACGGGGCGGCCGGCGCGTTCCGGCGGCTGCGCCTGGGCGATGAGATCGGCGGCTACAAGATCGTCGAGATCGCCGAGCACAAGGTGGTGCTGGAGTTCGAAGGCGACAAGAAGAACATTGACGTGTACGAATCGGCCGACACCGCGGCGCGCTCGGGCCAGGCGCCGGCCCCGGCGCCGCCGCCCGCCTCCTCGCCAAACGTCATCAGCGCGGTGCCCAGCGCAGCCGCTCCGGCTGCCGGGACGCCACAGCAGCCGGCCGCTTCCGGCAACGAGCCAGTGCCGGGCAATCCGACCGACGATCCGTTCCTGACCTGGGTGATCGAGGGCAACCGCAAGAAGTTCTCGCGGCGCCTGCCGTTCGGCGTCCAGGTCTGGTACGAGAACCTACCCGCGGGCGCAAAACCGCAATAAAGGCAGACACGACATGGATAATCTTTCTTCCCGTTTCCTGCGAGTGATTCTGGCGGTGGCGCTGGCCGTCCAGTGCGCTCCGGCGCAGGCGGCCGCCCAGCAGCCGGTCAAGGCCCCTCCGGTGCAGGTTCCAGCGGCAC
>JBKKAI010000734.1:0-3198 GCA_046714815.1 Terriglobia bacterium
GTGCAGCTGGTGCCCGAGCCGTTCATCGAGATGCCCGTCGAGTTGGCCGACCGGCTGGGCATTCGCGGCGGCGAGAAGGTGCGCGTTTCGAGCGCGCGCAGCCAGTACGTGGCCAAGGCCATGGTCACGCGCCGGCTCAAGCCGATGAGGATTGACGGAAAGGAAATTTTCCAGATCGGCATTCCGATCCACTGGGGCTATCGCGGCATCGCCGAGGACGCGGGAAAAACCGAGCTGAACCCGATCAACATGATTTCCCCCACGGCGATTGATCCGAACGCGTACACGCCGGAGTATAAAGGCTTCCTGGTGAAGGTCGAGAAGGTGTAGCAGCATAGGCTCGCCGCGGCGAGCCTGTGCGGGTTTTGGTTTATGGCGGAGAGGACTTTCCAGATCACGCAGATCTCGGGGCACATCGGCCGGCCGCCCGGCTCGGGCGCCACGCGCGAAGTGGAGGTCTGCAAGCTCGTGGACACCACGATCTGCATCGGGTGCAAAGCCTGCGAGGTGGCTTGCGTCGAGTGGAACGATCATCCCTTCCGGCCGACCGTCTTCGACAACACTTACCAGACGATGCCGCAGACGGAGTGGAACTATTACAACCTGATCAAGTTCCGCGAGCACCCCACCGAAGAGGGCACGCTGATGTGGCTGTTCCGCAAGGATCAGTGCATGCACTGCGTGGACCCTGGCTGCCTGCGGGCCTGCCCGGCCGACGGCGCCATTGTCCAGTACGCCAACGGCATCGTGGACTTCCAGCAGGAGTACTGTATCGGCTGCCAGTTGTGTGTTTCGGGATGCCCGTTCGATATCCCCAAGTTCAACACCGACACGAAGAAGGTCTATAAGTGCACGCTCTGCTCCGACCGCGTGGGCAACGGGCTGGAACCCGCCTGCATCAAGGCGTGTCCCACGGGCTGCCTGAAGTTCGGCACGAAGCAGGAGATGACGGAAATCGCCGAAAACCGCTCGAAGCAGCTCCGCGAGCAGTCCGGATTCCCCAATGCCGGCGTCTGGGACCCGGCGTCCATCGGCGGGACGCATGTCATCTATGTGCTCCATGACGCCACCCGGCCGGAGATCTACGGCGGGCTGCCGGCCAACCCGCGGATTCCGTTCGTCTACAAGTGGTGGAAATACGCGCTCAAGCCGCTGAGCCTGTTCTCGGTGATGCTGGGCGCGGTGGGTGTCTTCTTCCATTACGTCGCGTATGGGCCGAAGCGCCCGCAGCCTGAGCCGCCGGCTCGGAGCGAAAGCTCGGAGCAGGCGAAGAAAGAAGAATAGCCTTTGGCCGCCGCCGACCGGTTTGATGAACCCGTGGCTCGAAGCCCAAGCTCAAGCGATGGCGGGCTCGGCCGCACGGTCGTTTACGAAGGCGAGCTGCTGCGCCACCGCGTCTTCATGCGCGCGGTGCACTGGGCGGTGGCCCTGTTTTTCATTCTCTCGCTCGCGTCCGGGTTCGCGCTGTTCAGCCCCTGGCTGTATGCCTGGCTGGCGCCGCTGATGGGCGGCGGCGCGCGCGCGCGCCTGCTGCACCCCTGGTTCGGCCTGCTGTTCGTGGCCGCGTTCCTGTTCATGTTGGGAGAGTGGTTCCGACCGATGCGCTGGCGCCCCGAAGACCGCCGCTGGCTGCGCCGCATACGCGCCTACGTCACCAACGCGGAGAAATCCGAGCCGGACGATGTGGGCAAGTTCAATGCCGGCCAGAAGCTCTGGTTCTGGGCCATCGTGGTTTCCGCCGCCGTCTTTCTGGTGACCGGAGTCTTCCTCTGGTGGCCGGAGATCTTCGGCCGCGACCTGATGGGGATCTCCTACCTGCTTCACGATGTGGCCGGCCTGTTGATGCTGGCCGGCTTCATCATCCACATCTATGAGGGCAGCGTAGCGATGCCGGGAACTTTCCGCTCGATGGTGCGCGGCACGGTGACCGCTAGCTGGGCGTGGACGCACCACCCGGCCTGGTATCGTGAAGTGACCGGGCGCGACCCGGGCCAAGAACGCGCGCGCGCCGAACGCCTGCGGGAGAAGGCGGATTGAGTATGGCGGCCGGGGAGTCCGTGTGGGACCAGCGGATTGAGCGCGCCGAGGAACTCGCCGGGCTCTATGCCTTTTCCGGGGAAATCCTCCGCTTCTATGTCCATATCACCCGCTTTCAAAAAACTCTTCATGAGTTGCTGCTCTCTCTCGATACATCGGATTGGTCCGTTCTCGTCCCTCGCTTCCGGTCTTTCCTGGAATTGACGGAGCGGGTCGGAACGCCGGAGCTGGCCGCCTCGGCAAAGGAGTTGGCGGAGGCGGGTCCGGCGCGCTGGGAAGAGATATTGGCCGGCGAGAACTTTTTTGCGCGGGCGTTCCTGCAACCCTACTCCGAGTTTCAGGCTGCACGGGCCGGCGTGCTCCCGCAGAGCCGCGACTGCGCCGCTTGCCCCTTTTGCGGCGGCAGGCCCGGCGTCGCCGTGCTGCGGCCCGAAGGCGACGGCGCCAAGCGTTCCCTGGTCTGCTCGCGCTGCCTCACCGAGTGGGATTACCGGCGCATCGCCTGTCCCGCATGTTCCGAAGAGCAAAATCTGTCGGTATACACGGCCGAGCAATTCCCGTATCTTCGCGTGGAGGCCTGCGATAGCTGCAAGGCTTACATCAAGGCCGTGGACCTGAGCAAGAACGGGCGCGCGGTGCCGGTGGTGGACGAGCTGGCCGCCACGCCGCTCGACCTCTGGGCGCGCGACAAGGGCTACGTGAAGCTCGCGCCGAATCTGCTCGGGCTGTAAACGTAGCACAGGCATTCTTGCCTGTGCCACGCAACGGACCTGCATGCCGCGCTGTGGTGTATCGGCGGAAAGCGAAATGTCGCGGGACGCGGACAACGTCGGCAAGGCGCGCCAGGGCCGGACGGCCTCACCCGGCTGGACCGGCGGCCAGTACAGTATTTTCCGCGCCTTCTTCGGCCTGTGCCTGTTGGTTTTTTTCCCGCAACTTACGCTTTCCGCGAAGCCGTCATTCGTTACCGTGTTGCTGGCGGCGGGTGCGGCGCTGAGCGTGCTGCTGATCGTGGGGCTTTACGACCGCGCCGCGGCGCTGGCCATGTTGTGCCTGGTAGCCGGCTTGTATGTGGCCGGGCCGCGCGCGGTCTATCCTTCCTATGCGTTTTCCGGCTGGCTGCTGGTGGCAAATGCCTGCCTCCCGCCCGCGCCTTACGGG
>JBKKAI010000735.1:0-12071 GCA_046714815.1 Terriglobia bacterium
CGCTCTGTGTGTCGTGGGCTCGTAGATTTTTATAAGAGACAGACGGGACGCAGTTCCCGTCGCCGCCGCCTTCGGTGGCGCGCGTGATGGCCAACGAGCCGTCGGCCAGCACCAATGTCGCCACGTCGCGCGTCTCGACGCTGGCCGAGACGGAGCTCGATCCGCTGTCCTCGGTCGTGACCGGCCAGAAGACGATTACGATAACGGTGAAGCCGTGATGAGCCGGAACCGCCCGCTCCCACCCGCTGGCAGGCTGCTGAAAAACTCGCACAGGCTGGAAAGCCTGTGCCACGCGGGAGTTTTCCAGCAGCCTTCTACGGTGATGCTCGCGGCGACAATAGTCCTCGCGCTGCTGCTGTCGGCGCCGGCCTTCCCCGGCGGCGCCGCCTTCTGGCAGATGGATACGTACAACGACTTCGCGCGCGGCTCGTTCACCGGCATTTCGCTGAGCCGCGACGGCAAGCTTTCGCTGGCGCCGCACCTGGAGGAAATCTTCGCCACCGGACAGGCGCTGGTGTGGACCCTGGCGCAAGACTCGGCCGGCAACCTGTACATGGGCACCGGCCACTCCGGAAAAGTCTTCCGCCTGAACCTCGACCAGAACAGCAAGGCCGAGGAGTTTTTTGACGCGCCCGAGTCCGATATTTTCGCGCTGGCTGTAGACCGGCAGAACAACCTTTACGTGGGCACCTCGCCCGACGGCAAGGTTTATAAAGTAACGCCGGGCGGGCGCTCGCAGGAGTTCTTCAACCCGCAGGCAAAATACATCTGGTCGCTGGCGGTGGATTCCGACGGCGCGATCTTTGTGGGAACGGGCGGCCGCGGCCGCATTTACCGGGTCGCGCCCGACGGCACGGGCAGCCTGTTCTTCGAGACGCACCAGACGCACGTGATGAGCCTGGCGGTGGCGCCCGACCAGGCGCTGGTGGCCGGCAGCGAGCCGAACGGCCTGCTGTACAGAATCTCACGGGCGGGCAGGGGCTTTGTCCTGTACGATTCGCCGCTGGCGGAGATTCACAGCGTGGCGGTGGCCCCCGACGGCAGCGTGTTTGCCTCCGCCATGGCGGCGGGCGGACCGCGTGGCCGCGGCCCGTGGGGCGGCGCCGGAGACGTGGTGATTTCCTCCGACAGCTCGGTGGCGCCGATGACCATCAACGTCCAGGCCGCTCCGCCGATTGATCCGGAAAAAGACAAGCTCAAGGAGAAGCCGGGCGACGCCGAGAAAGCCGCGGCCGAGAAGGCTGCGCGGGACGCGGCCGCCGCCTCGCTCCCGGCGCCGGCCGTGGACTACTCCGGCGGCCTGCGCAGCGCCATTTACCGCGTGGCCCCGGACCGCACGGTGGAAACCGTGTGGAGCTCGCGCGAGGAAAGCGTCTTCGACATCCTGCCGGCGGCAGCGGTGGCGGACCCGGGCCGCGGGTCCCACGACGCCGCCGGGCTGCTGTTCTCCACCGATGAGCGGGGGCGCGTCTATCAACTGGGCGCCGACAAGCAGACCACGCTGCTGGTGCAGACCAATGAGGAGCAAACCACGCGGCTGCTGCGCCGCGGTCCGCACGTGCTGGCGGCCACCAGCAACCTGGGGAAGCTGTTCCGTCTGGGGACGCTGCCGGCCGAGCGAGGCTGGTACGAGTCGCCGGTGAAGGACACGCGCAGCATCTCGCGCTGGGGCAAGCTGAGCTGGCGCGGCCCGACGCCGGCCGGCGCGCGGATCGAGTTTTTCACCCGCGGCGGAAATTCCGCCACCCCTGACCCGACCTGGAGCGATTGGGAGCCGGCCCGCGACGTTGCCCTGGTGGGCGGACGCTCCGACCTGTTTGACGCGCAGATTTCCAGTCCGCCGGCGCGCTATCTCCAGTGGAAAGCGGTTTTCCAATCAAGCGCCCGTGCGCCAGGCCGGGGAAGCTCGGCGACCCTCGAAGAAGTTGCCATCGCTTATTTGCCGCAGAACCGCGCGCCGATCATCCAGTCGGTGACAGTGAACCCAGCGCCTTACGCGGCGGCGCCTTCCGGCGCGCGGCCCACTCCGGGCGGAACGGCCGTGGCCGGTGTGGACCCGATGGTCGTGGTCGTGGATGGCGATTCCGGGACGGTGAAAACCGGCGCGCCGCTGGTCGTGACCGGGTCATCCGGCGGGGCGGGCGGAGTGCGCGCCGGTGGCGCGGCCGCCACCATCACGATCGCCTGGTCGGTGGAAGACCCCGACGGCGACCGGCTGACCTTCTCCTTATACCTTCGCGGCGAAGGCGAGAGTGATTGGAAGCTGCTCAAGGACAACCTGCGCGATTCCAGTTTCCAGCCCGAGCCCGAGACGCTGCCCGACGGCAAGTACCAGGTACGGCTCATAGCCTCCGACGCCGAAGCCAACCCCGCGCAGAGCGCCCGCGCCGCCGAGATGGCCAGCGCGCCGTTCCTGGTTGACAATACGCCGCCGGTGGTTCGGCTGCTGAAACAGGAGCGAAAGGGCCCGGCTGCCGACCCGGAGCGTAAGCTCCGGGTTGAGGTGCGCTTCGAGGTGGCCGACGCGGCCTCGGTGATCCGCCGCGCCGAATACTCGGTGGACGGCGGCGCCTGGCTCCCGGTCTATTCCGACGACGGCATCGTGGACTCGCGGACCGAGGTCTTCACGCTGCCACTCGAGCTGGCGCCCGGCGAGCACGTCGTGGTCCTGCGCGCCTACGACTCCGGCGGCAACGCCGGAATGGGCAAAGCCATTCTGAAGTGAAAATCTTTCTGGTCGGATTCATGGGAAGCGGAAAGAGCACGGTGGGGCCGCTTCTCGCCGAGCGGATCGGCTGCCCCTTTCTCGATCTCGATGCGCGAATCGAGGCCGCCGCCGGGACCACGATCTCGGAAATCTTTGAACAGCGCGGCGAGGCGCCATTCCGGGAACTGGAGCACCGGGAGCTGCGCGGCGCGCTGAGCGAAGCGTCCGGCAGCCCCCTGGTAATGGCGCTGGGCGGCGGCGCTTTTGTGCAGCCGCGAAACGCGGAGGCCATCGAACAATCCGGCGGCACCGCCGTCTGGCTGGACGCGCCGGAGGAGGTGCTGATCGAGCGCTGCGGGGCGGCAGCCCGGAGCATTCGCTCAGGGTTGCCCGGCGACGGCTTGCGGCCGCTGGCGCGCGACCCGCGCCGGTTTCATGATCTCTACCGCGAGCGGCTGCCATTCTATGCACGGGCCGCGGTGCGGGTGGACGCTTCAGTCGCCCCAGCGGATGTGGTAGAACAGATTCTGGCCGGATTGGCGAATTCACCGCGCCGGGGGGAAGCATGAAGCTGGCGATTACGCTGCTTTCGATGGCCGCGATGTTGGCGGCCCAGGGGCAAGCGCCGAAAGCGGCGCCGGCGAGCCGGCAGCCGTCGCCGGAACAGGTCACCGAGGGCGCGGCGCGCGATCGCGGCACCTTTCACATCCTGTCGAATGGCCGTGAAATCGGCACCGAGAGCTTCGAAATCGGGCCGGCTTCCGACGGCGTGCGCGCCACCGCCGTTCTGCAGATCTCCGTCGAGGGGACCGGGCGGATGAGCGAGACCGCGACGCTGCTGCTCCGCCGCGGGAACGAGCCGGCCACCTACGAGCGCCTCCAGAAGTCCCCCAAGCGCGCCTCGGCCACCGTGAGCTTCGGCCCGACAAAGGCCAACGCGCAGTACAAAATGCCGGAAGAAGGCACCCGCGATATGGAATTTGTGGTGCCGAAGAATGTGGTGGTGCTCGACACCAATTTCTTCCACCACTACACGTTCCTGGTGGGCCAGTACGATTTCCTCAAGGGCGGCGCCCAGCAGTTCCAGGTATTGATTCCCCAAGAGGCCTCGCCCGGCGTGGTCCGGCTGGAGTTCATCGGCGCCGACCAGTCATGGCGAAAGCTGGTGGCCAGGACCGACGAATTGGAGATCGAGATTTGGGCCGACGATTCCGGCCGCGTGATGAAGCTGGCCGTTCCCGCCGCCAAGGTCGAAGTGGTCCGCAAGTAGCACAGGCATTCCTGCCTGTGCCAAATTCAGGCGAGGAACCCGAGGGCGAGGAGCGAGAGCAGGCTGGCCAGCAGGAAAGTCATGACGCAGTAGCCCATGATGTCGCGGATTCCCAGCCGGGAGATGGCCAGGATGGGAAGCGCCCAGAAGGGCTGAAGCATGTTGCCCGCCTGGTCGCCGAAGGCCACGGCCATGGCGGTAACCGAGGGCGCCACGCCGAGCGCGACGCTGGCGGGAATCACCAGCGGCCCCTGCACCACCCATTGGCCGCCGCCCGACGGCACGAAGAACGACATCACCACCGACGCGCAAAAAGTCCACAGCGGCAGGGTGCGCGCGGTCGAGATCGCCAGAAAGCCGTTCGAAATCCAGACGGCGAGGCCGGAATCCACCATCAGCCCCATGATGCCGCCGTAAAGCGGGTACTGCAGCGCCAGCGGCCCGACGATCTCCGACGCCTGGTTGAAGGCGCGCACGTAAGCGATGGGACGCCAGTGGAGGAGCAGGCCGGCCATCAGGAAAATGAAGACGAGCAGGTCCAGGTTGATCGCCGGGCCGTTGCGATAGAAATAAATGGACAGGTAAGCGACCCCCATCGCCACCAGCACCAGGCTGAGCGCCGGGCTGTTTTCGAGGCGGGCGGCGGGCGACGTGTCATTATTTGGCGCGCCAGGTAAAGCGTCGCATGGCGACGCGCCAGGTGATGATTCGAATGGTCTTTCCGGAATGTCCTCGGGCCGCTCGCGGGCGGGCGGCATCACCGCCACCATCATCAGCGGCAACAGCAGGAGCGTCGCCGCGATCAGCGCCAGGTTGTAGGGCGCCAGCAGCATCTCGGCGGCGGGCGTCACCGCCCGGCCCGTGAAACGCGCGATGACATTCATCGAGTGGCCCGCGCTGGCGGAAACCAGAGCGATCGAGCTCGACAGGCCCGACGCGAACAGCACGAAGCCGGAATAGGCACAGGCCACCAGAAACGCGTAATCCACCGGGACCCGCCGGGCGACTTCGCGCGCCAGCAACGCGCTGACCACCAGCCCGAAGCCCCAGTTGACCAGGGAGCTGAGCGTGCCGGCCAGAATCACCAGCACGACGGCCCCCCGCGGCGTGCGGCTGCGCGCCGCCACGCGCTCCAGCAGCGCCCGGACCGGTCCCGAAGTGGCCAGCGCGTAGCCCGTCAGCAGAATCAGGATCATCTGCATGGCGAAGCTCAGAATCTTCCATAACCCCTCGTACCAGAAATTGAGCAGCGCCGCCGTGCCATGCGGAGTCGCCGCGCGGGCCAGCGCGAAGGTGGCCAGCGTCAGCAGCACCGCGAACAGAAACGGGTCGGGCATGTAGCGCTGGGCGAGCCGGACAAAAAAGGCAGCCAATCGGCGGATCATGGATAGGCCAAAGTCTAACGTCGAACCTGGAACTTGGAACTAGAATAACCGGGTGGCGGAGCGGATTCTGGTAGTGCGCGCCGGGGCGCTGGGAGACACGCTGATGGCCACGCCGGTGGCGCGCGCGCTCGGCGAGCGGCATCCCGGAGCAGAGATTGATTTTCTGTGCGCGGAGGCGGCTGCGCCGCTGCTGGAAACGAACCCGGCGGTGGCCCGCGTTCTCCCGCTGCGCCATCGTAACGTTCCGTGGCTGCTTTCGCCCGAGAAGCAGCGGCTGGTGCGGCAGCTTCGCGCGGCAGGCTATCGGTTCGCGGTGCTGCTCGAGAGCGCGCCGCGTTTCCGCCGCCTGCTGCGGCGCGCCGGTATCGCCGAAATCCGCAGCTTCCGCGAAACGCCGTTCGATCCGTCGCTGCACAGCATCGTCAACAATCTGCGCGCCGCGGGCGTGCCGCAGGCCAGCCGCGACATGGAGCTGCGGCTGCGGCCGGAGGACGAACAGGCCGCCGAGCGGCTGCTCGACGGGCTTGTGGCGCCATTGGTTGGGCTGCACGCCGGCTACGGCCCGCGCGGCGGCAAGAAGCACCAGGGCCAGCGGCTGCGCGGCTGGGGCGCGGAGAACTTCGCCGAGCTCGGCCGCCTGCTCGCCGGCCATGGCGCGCGGCTGGTGCTGACCGGCTCGCCCGAGGACCGCGGCGAGGCCGAGGCCATCGCCGCGCGCCTGCCCGCCGGCAGCTTCCGCCAGCTTGCCGGAAACACCGGCGTGCGCGAGCTCGCCGCCGTCATCCGCCGCCTGAAGCTCTATGTCTCGGTGGATTCCGGACCGGCCCACATGGCCGCCGCCGTCGGCACTCCGCTGGTGGTGATCTGGGGCCCCGGTATCCTCGAACAGACCTGCCCGCTCTCGACCACCACGCCCATCCGCATCGTGCGCCACCGCGTTTTCTGCGCGCCCTGCTACGGCACGCCGATGATGAAGACCTGCCGGCGCAACATCTGCATGGAGGCCATCTCACCCCAGCGGGTGATGGACGTAGTGGATGAGTTTCGCAAAATAGAGCTATGATCTGACCAGGCTGGTCGAGGCCGACGGCTGGCAGTACCAGGACTGAAGAGGAAGCCATGAGGAAGTACGCCGTCGTTATCGAAAAAGGGCCGAATAACCTGTCCGCTTATGTCCCCGATTTGCCGGGCTGTATCACGACCGGCAAGACACTGGAGGAGATTGAGCGGAATATCCGTGAAGCTATCGAGCTGCACCTGGAAGGCATGCGGGAAGACAGTGAGCCGATCCCTGAGCCTTCGACCGCCGTTCAATACATCGAGTTGCAGACCGCCTGAACAATACTGCGCGCCCTCCGATGTCAGGTGGAGCGTCTTACTGTCTTGCTTCGCGGGAGTGCTCAGAACGGCGGGAAGCTCAGGCTCTTGTTGCTGCGCTGGACCCAGATGGAGGTTTCCTGGCCGTTGACGGCGGCGGTGACGACCACGATGTTGCTGCGGGCGTGCGAGGTGGTGATCTTGAAAGCCCGCACCTGGCCATGTTCGCCCTTCGGCCCCCAGTCGCGCGCGAAGTCCTGGAAGCGGTAGGAGGGGCTGGGCTGCCACAAGCGGTAGGCGGCCTGCAGGTCGCCGCGCTCGAGCGCCGCCAGGAAGGTCTTCACCGCGCGCTCCTCGGGATAGTTCTTGAACTGGTAGTAGGCGAGGCCCCCCACTAGCAGCGCGACGAAAATGCCAATGATGATCCGCCGGGTGAGCTTCTCGCGCCGGAGCACTTCGGGCCGAATCACGTCTTCGAAGATGAGAGTCATATCTGGATGCTGAAGCTGGTCTGGGCCTTCTCGCGCTGCCGCTCCAGCGCCAATTCTATCAGGCGATCAATCAGTTTCGGGTAGGGCAGCCCGGAGGCTTCCCAAAGTTTGGGGAACATGCTGATGGAGGTGAAGCCGGGGATGGTGTTGATCTCGTTGACAAAGACTTTGCCGGTGCGGCGCTCCAGGAAAAAGTCAACCCGCGCCATGCCGGCGCAGTCCACGGCGCGGAAGGCGGCGACGGCCAGTTCGCGCACGCGGCGGGCCTGCGCGGCGGTGATGCGCGCCGGAATCACCAGCTCGGAGCCTTCGTCGAGGTATTTCGCGGCATAGTCGTAGAACTCGTTGACGGGGATGATCTCGCCGGGGACCGAGGCTTGGGGACGGTCGTTGCCGAGCACCGAGCACTCCAGCTCGCGGGCATCCACGGCGCGCTCGACCAGTATCTTGCGGTCGAAGCCCGCGGCGGTTTCGAGCGCCGCGCCCAGCTCGCGGCGGTTGCGCGCCTTGCTGATGCCCACCGACGATCCGAGGTTGGCGGGCTTGCCGAACACCGGGTAGCGGAACTTTTTCTCGACGGCGGTGATGGCGCGGCGCGGATGCGCCGCCACCTCCGCGCGCAGCAACAGGACCCAGGGCACTACCGGCAGGCCATGGTCGCGGAACAGGCGCTTCATGACGTCCTTGTCCATGCCGGCGGCCGAGCCGAGCACGCCGGCGCCCACGTAAGGGATGCCGGCCAGCTCGAGCAGCCCCTGCACGGTGCCGTCTTCGCCGAAGGTGCCGTGCAGCACCGGGAAGATGGCGTCGAGCGCGCCGCCGGCGGCATCTCCCATCTGGGAGCGCCGCGTGGGGTCGGGCGCCAGCACCATCGGCAGACCGTGCTCGAGCACGCCGGCTTCGGTTGCCAGCGCTGCGCCGGGCTGCGCGGCGTCGGCGCGCGGCAGCGGCTCGACTGCCGAGACCTGCCCGGCCAGCAGCTTTTCCGCGCCGCTGCCCGTCAGCCACCGTCCCTGCTTGGTGATCCCGATCGGGACCACGTCGTACCGCTTTTTGTCCATCGCTTCCATGATGGAGGCGGCTGAGCGCAGCGACACTTCGTGCTCGCCCGAGCGCCCGCCAAATAAGACACCAACGCGCAGCTTTTTGTTCATCCTTCTTAAAGGAACCACAAAGGCACCCGGACACCAAGAAAAAACGCCCGCTGCCGCAGCAGCAGCGGGCCGGCCCGGCATGGGCTATCCTCATCGGCGGAGCCGGCAGCCCGCCCGGAGTCACGCTCGCCATTCGCTGACCTGCAGAACCCGCGCAGTTCGTCTATACTTGCGGCAACCGGACCGCGGCGGAGGACACCGCGGCGGAGGACGATGATGAGAATACTGCTTGCGCTGCTGCTGTTTGCGCCCAGCGCTTTCGCCCAGGTGGAACAGGCCACCATCACCGGCACGGTCAGCGACCAGAGCGACGCGGTCGTACCCAACGCACAGGTTATCGTCACGAACGTGCAGACCGGCGTGGCGGTGCGCAGCCGCGCCAACGAGCAGGGCAACTACCGCGTGCCCTACCTGCATCCGGGCCGTTACGAAGTGGCCGTCGAGAGCCCCGGCTTCAACAAGGCGCGGGTGTCGAACGTGGAACTCACGGTAGGCCTCACCGCCACCGTCAATGTGACGCTGAGCGCCGGCTCGCTGCAGCAGGAAGTAACGGTCAGCGCGACGGCGGTACAGCTCGAGCAGCAGACATCTTCGCTCGGCAACACGGTCGGCAGCCAGCAGATCGTCGAGCTGCCGCTGCTGGGCCGCAACCCCTACAGCCTGGTGCTGCTGGCGCCCGGCGTCATGCCCAAGGGCGGCGCCGGCGCGGGGCCGATCATCAACGGCGGACGGTCGAACACCAGCGAGATCCTGCTGGACGGCGCCGAGACGCGCAACAGCACCACCAACGACATCGCCTACAGCCCGCCGCTCGAAGCGGTGCAGGAATTCCGCGTCCTGACCAACAATTTTTCGAGCGAGTTCGGCCGGTCGGGCGGCGGTGTGCTGACCGCGGCCACGCGCTCGGGCACCAACGAGCTGCACGGAAGCTTCTACGAGTTCCTGCGCAATGACAAGCTGAACGCAAACGGTTGGACCAACAATCGCTCGGGCCTGCCGCGGAATACGTTCCGGCGGAATGAGTACGGCTTCGCCGTCGGCGGGCCGGTGTACCTGCCCCGTGTGTACAACGGCCGCAACCGCAGCTTCTTCTTCGTGAACTGGGAGCAGATTCCACAGCGCGCGCCGGACAATGTGCGCGTGACGGTGCCGACCGCGCTGGAAAGAACGGGCGACTTCTCGCAGACGGTGAACAACCAGGGCCGGCTGATCCAGATTTTCGACCCGGCCACCACGCGGCCCGGCCTGCCGGGCCAGTTCATCCGCGACCCGTTTCCCGGCAACCGCATCCCCGCGGAGCGCCTGGACCCCATCGCGCAGCGGGTGCTGCAATTCCTGCCGCCGCCGAACCGCGCGGAACTGGTCAACAACTTCGTGCTGAACAACACGCGCCGCAACGACACCGACAAGCTCTTTTTCCGGATGGATCACGCGGTCGGGACGCGCCACCGCCTGTTCTTCAGCCATGGCCGGCAGAACACCGACCAGTTCACGGAAGGCGTCAACGCCGCCTTTCCCGGGGAAGGCGTCAACGGGGAGCAGGGCAAGATCGGCAACCGCCCGCGCTCCGCCGTGCTGAGCGATACGGTCGTTTTCCGGCCGAATCTGATCGGCGAGTTCCGCGCGAACGTGACGCGGAACGTGATCCGGACCGCGCCGCGCAGCGCCGGCTTCGATTTCACTCAACTCGGTTTCCCGCGGGAGCTGAAGGACCGCGCCGCGGTGCTGCTGTTCCCGCGCTTCCAGATCACCGACGCGACGAACCTGGGACCGGATCGGGCGTCATTTTTCACCGACGCCGAACAGGCCGCCGAACTGCAAGCGCACGGCACCTGGCTGCGGGGTGCGCACTCGATCAAGACCGGTTTCCATTACAGCTTCCAGGCGTTCAACGTTTTTCGTCCCGAACGTCCGTCCGGCTTCTATTCATTTGACCGCACATTCACGCAGGGCCCCAGCCCGGTGACGGCCAGCTCAACGGCGGGCTTCGGCGTCGCCACATTTCTGCTGGGCCTCCCGACCGGCGGCTCGTTCTCGTTCGATCCGTCACTGGCGGCTTCGCAGCGGTATTATGGCTGGTACCTGCAGGATGACTGGAAGGTCCGGCGCGGCCTGACGGTTAACCTCGGCATCCGCTACGAGTACCAGACCCCCTGGACGGACCGCTTCAATCAGCTGGGGTTCTTCGACCCGCAGTTCACCGACCCGCTGTCGGGCCAGCGGGGGCTGCTGCGGTTCACCGGGCGCGACGGAAACTCGCGGTACCAGAGCGATCCCGACAAGAACAATTTCGCGCCGCGGGTGGGGTTGGCCTGGCAATTCCGCCGCAACACCGTCTTCCGCGCCGGCTACGGCATCTTCTTCTTCCCCGGCAGCGGCGGGGTCGGCGCCGGCGCCAGCGACCTGGGCGACGGCTTCCTGGCCCAGACGTCGCTGTTCCTCGGCCCGCCGCCGGCGGCGCCGAACACGCCTCCGCCGGGCGCATCGCTGGCGCGGCCGTTCACGGCCGGATTCTTCACGCCGCCCACCACCGGCGTGGGTGGCGGCATCAACACCGCCTTCCGCGACTGGGTCACGCCCTACAACCAGCACTGGAACGCGAACTTCCAGCACGCCCTCGGCTGGAACATGCTGGTGGAAGCGGCCTATGTCGGCAGCCGCGGCCAGCGCATCTGGATCAACCGCAGCCGCAACGCCGCCAGCGCGGAATTCCTTTCCCTGGGAGCCGGACTGGATACGCTGGTGCCCAACCCGTTCTTCGGCAGGATTCCCACCGGCGCGCTCAGCGTGGCGACGGTGCGGCGTTCGCAACTGCTGCTGCCTTTCCCGCATTACACCGGTGTCAGCCGTTTCCGGGACGCCGTCGGCGATTCCGTTTACCACGGCATGACCGTGCGCCTGGACAAGCGCATGGCCCAGGGCTTGACGTTGCAGGCGTCGTACACCCTAAGCAAGCAGATTGACAACGTGCAGGAGCGCTTCGGCGGCCGCTCGGCTTTCATTGACCCGAACAACCTCTCGCTGTCGCGCTCGGTGGGCGAATTCGACCGCCCGCAGTACTTCATCACCAACTACATCTATGAACTCCCGTTCGGGCCGGGGAAGCGCTGGGCGGGCAGCGGCTGGCCCGCGCGGCTGCTGGGAAACTGGCAGGTGAGCGGGATCACCACGCTCGGCAAGGGCCTGCCGATTGTGATTACGGGCCCGAACAACACACGGCTGCCGGGCGTGAGCGCCGTGGCGATGCGGGTGAGAACGCCGGTGCCCGCCGAAGGCCAGCGAACGCTGGACCGCTGGTTCGACACCACGGCGTTCCAGCCGGCGCCGACCTTTACCCTGGGGAACGACTCGCGCACACAGCCCAACCTGCGCACCCCCGGTATCAAGACCTTCGACCTGGCGGTGAGCCGCGCGCAGCGGATCGGCGAGCGCATCCGGCTGCAGTTCCGCGCCGAGTTCTTCAACGCGTTCAATACACCGCAGTTTGATGCGCCGGTGGGCAACGTGACCGCGGCTAACTTCGGCCAGATCACCGGGGCCGGCGGCACCCGCCAGGTGCAACTCGGCCTCCGACTGTCGTATTAGCCCCAATGCCGTTCACTTAGGCGGTCGGCGCTTCTCGGAGCCTGGGAGCGCGGGCATCTTGCCCGCCTCGGTTGATTCGTTTGAAGCATTTGCGGGCGAGACGCCCGCGCTCCCAGGATCGCGCACTTTACGCATCTGTAACACCTTTCGCTTAAGTGAACG
>JBKKAI010000736.1:0-5624 GCA_046714815.1 Terriglobia bacterium
AAGAGTGGACTGACTGCCGGGCTGCGCCGCGGCATTCCCCTGCGCCGCGGCATTCCAAAGCGCGGTGGTCTTGCCCGATCCCGGGTAGCCCTTGACGATGCGGACCCGCTGCCGCGCGTCGGCGAACTTGGTCTGCGTCGTGGTCCACGGCAGCGGCGCATACTCGGCCCGCAGCAGGTCCCTCACCGAGATCGGCAGATAGTGCTCGGTCAGAGACTGGGGCCGGAGCTCCGAGTGATCGTCGTGGTGGCGAAGGTCACGCACGAAAACAGCGCCGTCCGGCGCCTGGGCGAATTCCGCGAGTCCCTTGATGTGCGGGGCGCCCCGCGGCGCCCACCAGGCATAGAACTGGTTGCCGTGATTGCCGCCCAGCCGCGAGCGGCGCCATCCCACGTTCGCCCCCTGTGCGCTTTTGTAAAACTGGCGCCGTTCATCGAGCACCAGGCGGTGCAACAACAGCGCCGCCCGTTTCCCGATGGGGTCGTTCCGATGCTCATGCAGCTTTTCGAGAAACGTCTGGTGGCAGAAGATGGGGTTGCCGGCCCTGGCCGGTATGAACGCCTGGTCCTGAAAAAGATCAACCTGCATGGGGACAGCGACAACATAGGTCGAAACGCGCCCTTTTACAAGATGTGGCACAGGCCTTCTTGCCTGTGCGTCTCTGGCCGGCTCAGAACTCGAAACGCAGCGCGATCTGGATCTCGCGGGCCGGCTGGGACAGGCCGTTGATGGCGCCGAACCCGCCGCTGGAGCGATTCGAATTGGGGTTCGCGAAGTTGGTCTTGTTCAGCAAATTGAACGCTTCCATGCGGAACTCGACGCGGCTGGATTCCGTCACGGAGAAGCCCTTGTGCAATCCGAAGTTCAGATAATGCAACGAAGGCCCGCGCACATTGTTCCGCCCGGCATTGCCAAAAGGCCGCGACGGGTCGCTGGGTATCACCACCGCATCCGGGTTCAGCCAGAGCGGCAATGGTGAGGCCCCGAGGTTCGGTTTTAAGGGGTCGCCGGTGACGTCTGGCCGATACGACGGGGCGGAGCTCACCTGGAACTGGGACGAGGGATTGTAAGTGAGGTTGATCGGCGTCCCGCTGGCCATGAAATTGATCGCGGAGAGGCGCCAGCCGCCAATCAGGAAATCAGCCGCGCGGCCGAGGTTGGCGCCGAACCGCTTCCCGCGCCCTACCGGCAGCTCGTACAGCACCGTGGTGGTGTTGTTGAATGGCTGGTCGTAGCCCGACAGCCCTTTCTCGTTCCGCAGGTCGCGTATGTTCACGCGCGAGTTGTCTCCGTTCTGCGCCTCCAGGTGGCCCGAAGCGTTGTCAATCCCCTTCGACCAGGTGAAAGAGTTGAGCAGGTACAAGCCCGCCGAAAGGCGGCGTTCCACTTTGGCCTGGAACGCGTGATAGTTCAGGAAACCACCATTGAACGCGGTCTGGATGAAACCGAACGTGGGAATGGGGCGGCGCGCCTGGATCGTGAGGTTCTCGCCAATCCGGTTGGGCCGCGCCTGGTTCAGGTCGCCGAGGATCATCAGGTGCACGCTGCGGTTGCCCACGTATCCCACGTCAAGCACGAACTGGCGCCCTAGCTCCTGCTGGATCGTGAAGTGCCAGCTCTGCGTGTAGGCCGTGGGCAGGTCGAACGGGATCTGGTTCGTGCGCACGCCCAGCGGCCGGATATTGGCCAGCGACAGAAAATTGTCCGGATGTCCCTGCTCGAACGGCCGGAAGCAGGCGAAGGCGTTTTGGGCGGCGCTGGTGCACAGCGGTTGGCCGGAGCCGGCAACCGTGGGCGCCAGTTGGTCCACGATCGGGTTCAGGATGAACGGCAGGTTGTAGGCCAGCAGGTTCTCTCCGCCCAGCCGGTTGAAATGGATGTAGCTGAGGCCGTAGGCGCTGCGCATCACCGTCTTGGGCGTTAGAGCATAGGCCAGGCCGAAGCGCGGGGCGAAATTGGTGCGATCCGGGCGCACCAGCGCGCGGTCGAAAACCGACCCGCTTTGGGCCTCGACCATCTGCGCCCGCGCCGGATCGAAGTTCGCGAGCCGGTTCTGGCTCTCCCACTGCGGCGTCGCGAATTCGTAGCGAAGGCCCATGTTCAAGGTGAGTTTGTGATTCACCTTGAAGTCATCCTGCAGATACAGAAAATGCATCCGCTGCATGTAGTCCACAATCACCGCGTTATTCAAGTCGTAAGACGAGCGCGCGCCGAACAGGAAATCGGCCAGGAACTGCATGTCGCTGTTGGGAGAGTTCGGGATGCGGCTAAACCGGCCGGCGTAGTTGCTCCGGCCATACTTCGGATTGAAGTCGTCAATCGCGGTGTTGATGGCCTGGAACTCGTAACCGGCCTTCAGGCTGTGGCGTCCCAGCACCTTCGAATAATTCACCTTCGGGTTGACGACGAACGGGTTCTGGAACTGCGGGTTGCTCGGCTGCACACCCAGGGCGGAAAAGCCGTTGATATTTTGCGAGATCACTCCGCCGGTGAACCGCGGGTCATTGGGGATGTTCCGGATGCCGAAGCGATCGCCGACGGTTTGCGTCCCGACAAAGATCGGAAACTTGCCGCCTTCGGTCAGCGAGAGGCCCATGCGGAACTCGATGAGCGAGGTCGGGCTGAGCGTGTAGGTGCCGCCGTAGGCCCACTGCCAGTTGAGCACCCGCACGCTGCCGTTGCTGTTGCCGCCGGAGGGGCCGGGGATGTTGGGCGGCTCGAAATTGGTCATGAGCCGGTGGCTGTAGCGCAGGAAGCCGGTCAGGCGCGGGCTGAAGTAATGGTCGTAACGGATGTCGCCTTTGTCGCTGCGGTCCTCACGGCGCGGCTCGGACTGAAAGTTGTTGGAAAGGCCGGGCCGGTTGGGCGCCGGCAGGTCGTTCAGAACTTCGCGGGCAAAGCGGGTGATGTCGCCCGGCGGGATCACACCGTTGTCGTAGCGCGCGCCGGTATAGGGATTCATCACGGCAACGCCGAGGATGCCGCGGCGCATGTCGAGCGTCGGGAGCGTGGCGAAGGTGACGGTGCGCGAAATGCGCCGGAAGCCCTCGTAGTCGAGGAAAAAGAACATCTTCTCCTTGCGGATCGGGCCCCCGAAAGCGCCGCCGAACTGGTTCTGGATGAGCGTCGGCTTGCGGTTCTGGATGGGTTTGAAAAAGCCGGTGGCGTTCAGCGGCGTATTGCGCAGGTATTCCCAGGCTGCGCCATGAAATGCGTTGCTGCCGCTGCGGATCGAGGCGTTGATGACGGCGCCGCCGGCGCGTCCAAACTCGGCGCTGAAGTTGTTGGTCTCCAGCCGAAACTCCTGCACGGCGTCCGGCGTGATCTGCACCACCTGGTTTGAGAAGCCCTGGTTCGATGTGCCGTAGGCGTTGTTGTCCACTCCGTCCACCACGAAGTTGTTCTGGGAACTGCGCATTCCGTTCACGTTGAACGAGGCGTCGCGGGACGTGGAGATCGCCGAGCGGCGCACGCCCGGCGCCAGCAGCGCCAAGTCGGCGTAGGCGCGGCCGTTGAGGGGCAGGTTCACCACCTGCGCGGTGCCCACCACCGTGCCGCGCGAGCTTGAGTCGGTTTCCAGCGCCGCTACCGAAGCGCCCACCGTTACGGTTTCCGTGGTCGCTCCGATTTCAAGCTGAAGGTCAACACGCTGGCGCGCGTTGACGGACACGCCAAAGTTCTCGGCCACCGCCACCTTGAAGCCCGCGGCTTCCGCGGTCACCCGGTAGGTGCCCGCTTTTACGGTCAGGAACTGGTAGTTGCCGGCCTCGTCGCTGGTGGTTTCCTGGCGAACGCCGGTGCCGATGTTGACCAGGGTCACTTTGCTGCCGGCGACGGGCAGCCGCGACGGGTCGCGCACCGTTCCGAGCACGGTCGCTGTATCGAATTGCGCGCGCGCGTCCGGGGAAACAGCCGGAATCAGGCAAACGAGCGCGACCAGTATCCGAAAACGAAGCATCAGCGTATCCTCCTGGCAGCGGGTAACGGCGATTATAACCCCCGGGGCTGGGTCGTGGCAGGCATTCTTGTCTGTGCGCGCCCGTTTCCGGTGGTAGCCTCACTGGGGAGGAGAAGCGCAATGCACGTGCCCATGACACCCATGATGTCAGGCTCGAATCAGCCGGGCTACGATCCCGGCCTGACGCGGCAATATACCGGCGCGTTGAGGCGCATCATCAACGAGGACGGCGCCTTCAACGTGCAGCGGCGTGGCGCCCGATGGCGTGACGTCAATCTTTACCTGTACTTGATCAACATGAGGTGGCCGGCGTTCCTGGCCTGCGTATTCGCGGCCTACCTGGCCGTGAATCTCGCGTTCGCTTGTCTTTATTACCGGCTGGGCCCGGAGCAAATCAGGGGCCTGCGGGCCGCCACGGCCTTCGGTACGTTCATGAACGCTTTCGCGTTCAGCGCGCACACGCTCACGACGGTCGGCTACGGCAACATCGCTCCGGCCGGCATCACCGCGGGCGTTGTCTCGGCAGGCGAGGCGATGCTCGGGCTGATGGGATTCGCGTTGGCCACCGGCCTGCTCTATGGCCGTTTCTCCCGGCCTTCGGCGCGAATCGCGTTCAGCGGGAACATGGTCGTGGCCCCCTATCGGGGCATCCGCAGCCTGCAGTTCCGGATCGCCAACCAGCGCGCCAATGTTCTGATGGACCTCAGGGCCCGGGTGCTGCTGATGACCGTGGAAGGGACGCCGGGCAACCTCATGCGCAACTACGCCGCCCTGAACCTCGAGATCGCCAACGTCCATTTCCTTCCCTTGACCTGGACGGTCGTTCACCCGATAGACGCCGAAAGCCCCCTGTTTGGAAAGACAGGGGCCGACCTGGAGCGGGCGCAGGCCGAAGTGATGATCCTGATCACCGCCTTCGACGACAGCTTCAGCCAGGTGGTTCACGCCCGGCGTTCCTATCGTTACGAGGAGGTCGTCTGGGGCGCCCGTTTCGCGCCCGCCTTCCACGTGGAGGAGCAGGGAAACCTGGTGCTGGACCTGGGCCGCGTCGGCGAGTGGGCCCCGGATGTATCAGATGACCCAACCGGCGCGCCTGCCTCCGGATAGGCTCTGGCAGATTCCATGCGGGTCAGCATGAACAGTAGTTAAGTCAGGCGGCGTCCCTTTAGGAACCCTCAAAGTGGAGCTATTATGGCCGTGACATCCTCCTCGTCGTCAAGGAATGCCTTGCGTCGTTGCCGCCCGATGCTCGCAGGGGCCTCCAGAAGCTGCGCGACGTCATTCGCGCCGCGGCCCCCGATCCCGAAGAAGAAGCCACAGAGGCACAGAGACACAGAGAAAATCAAAGGACCCTCGTTTTCTTCCGTTCTGCTCTGTGTCGATGGACAGCCGCTCGTATGGGACAGGCTCGAAATGGGTGGCGGCGAGCGATCTGCGCAAAGGTGGGTCGAGGGGCCGCGGGAGGCGGCCTGCCTTCACCCGAAAGCGCGCTTGCCGGATGGCTCATAGATTGTGGCTCGCCAGCCTGTTCCGCCTGTTATTTTCAGGTGGAAAACAGGCAGTTTGGCGCTGGGGTGGCCGCGACCGGTGCAATGACTGACAGGTTGAAAGGGTTGGGTCGCACGGGATTGCTTCTGCTTCCTTATTATCTTATTATGACATACGC
>JBKKAI010000737.1:0-3666 GCA_046714815.1 Terriglobia bacterium
CCCCAATACCGTTCACTTAAGCGGTCGGCGCTTTTCGGAGCCTGGGAGCGCGGGCATCTTGCCCGCCACGGTTGATTCGTTTGAAGCATTTTCGGGCGAGACGCCCGCGCTCCCAGGGCGACCGCAAATGCGAAATTGGCTGACGCATTTTACCATTGACGATTTTACCATTGACGATTTACAGGACGCCGGGCGTCAATCGTCAATGATAAAATCGTCAATGACAAAATTTCAGTGAACACGCTTGGCCAGGTGCTGCCAGTATTTCTCGCGCAGCACCTTCTTCTGGATCTTGCCGGTGCCGCTTTTGGGCAACTCGGCCATGAACTCGACGCTTTTCGGCACCTTGTAGCCGGCCAGGCGCGTGCGGGCGTGCGCCAGCAGTTCCTCTTCGCCGGCCTGCTGGCCGGGCTTCAGCGCCACCAGCGCCTTGGGCACCTCGCCCCACTTGTCATCGGGCACCGCGATCACCGCCACTTCGTAGACGGCCGGATGCGCCAGCAGCGCTTTCTCCACTTCGAGCGACGAGATGTTCTCGCCACCGGAAACGATGATCTCCTTCTTGCGGTCCACGATGAGGAACATCCCCTCCTCGTCCCAGACGGCGAGATCGCCCGAGTGAAACCAGCCGCCGGCCATTACCTCCCCGGTTTCCACGGGCTGGTTCCAGTAGCCTTCCATTACCACGTCGCTGCGCACCACGATCTCGCCGATGGTCTTGCCGTCGCGGGGCACGTCGCGGCCCTCGGCGTCGGCCACGCGCATCTCGACGCCGAGCATCGCCATGCCCGTCATGGCCTGTAGTTGCGGGCGCCGCGCCTCCCAGTCGGCGATGGTGGCCTTGGGCATCGCCTGGCAGAGAACAGGCGAGGTTTCCGTCAGGCCGTAGCCGCCATAGCAGGCGCCGCCCAGCTTCTGCTCCACCTGCGAGATCAACTCGGGGCTGGAGGCCGCGCCGCCGATGGTGACCTTCTCCAGGCTGCTCAGGTCGTGCTTCTCGCGCGCCGGGTGATTGATCAGAGCGATGGCCATGGCCGGCACCGCGGAGAAATTCTGGACGCGCTCCTGCTCGATCAGCCGGAAAACCTCGGCCGGGTCGAACTTGCGCATCATCACGTGCTTCCCGCCCGCGCCCACCAGCGAGTGGGAGCGCCCCCAGCCGTTGGCGTGAAACAGCGGGATGGTGTGCAGCTCGACCGAGGTGTCCCGGGTGCCGAGCGAGGCCACGACGTACACGCCGTGCAGGTAGAGGTTGCGGTGCGTCAGCATCACGCCCTTGGGGTTGCCGGTGCTGCCGCTGGTGTAGAACAGCTCGCAGACTTCGTTCTCGTCCACCTCCATGATGTCGCGATGCCGGACCGGCGCGGCGGCAAGGAGCGCATCGTAATTGCCGGCGTCGAGCCAGGAGTGCCCGCCGCGCCCGCCGTCGAGCAACACAAATCGCTTCACCGTTTTCAGCCCGCCGCGAAAGCTTTCGACCAGCGGGATGAAGTCGGGATCCAGGAACAGCAGGCGCGCCCCCGAATCGTTGAGGATAAACTCCAGCTCCGGCGGCGCCAGCCGGATATTCAGCGGCAGCAGGATGCCGCCGGCCTCGAGCACGCCGTAGTAGGCTTCGAGCAGGCGGTGGCAGTTATAGCTGAGGAAGGCCACACGGTCGCCGGGCGCCACGCCCAGTGTTTCGAGCGCGCCGCCGAGTTGGCCGGCGCGGCGGTCGAATTCGCCGTAGGTAAGGCGCGTCGAGCCGCAGACCACGCCCTCCCTTCGCGCGTACAAATCGGCGGCCCGCCTCAGAAAACGCAGCGGCGTCAAAGGCACATTCATGCAATCGTCCTCACTTCTGGTTGAAGCCCGTGGCGCGGCGGAAGGCTTCGACGTGATGGCCGTCTTTTTTTAACATGCGCGAGCGCCAGTACTGCCGGAATTTGTCGAGCGCCGCCGGCTCCCAGTCCGGCCGGTACTTGTGGATGGACGGCGGGAACTGGCTGACGTGCTTGCTGTACGCCTCGATTTTTTTCTCGACCATGCTTTCCACGTTCACCCAGTAATTCTCCTCCTGCGGAATGCTGTAATAAAACATCAGCAGCGGCACGCGGTAGGGCTTCAGCCCGCGCTGCAGCAGGTGATTGGGAAAGTAGAGATGGAACTCGGCGGCGCGCACCGCGTCAATGGTGTTGAAGCCGCCCATGCGGTGGTCGCTCTTGTGCCAGCGTTCGTACCACTCGCCGGGGTCCACGCTGAACAGCACGTCGGGGCGGAACTCGCGGATGATGAGCGTGGCGCGCTCCACCAGCTCGCGCTGCGGCACGTATTCCAGCTCGCCGTCGTTATACCCCATCCACTCGATATTGTTCTTGGGAATTCCCAGCGCTTCGACGGCCCCTTCCTCCTCGGCCTTGCGGATCCGCGCCAGCCGCTGGCTGGTCATCTCTTCGTCGTAGGAGCCCTTGTCGTCGTTGGTGTAGATAACGATGCGGATGTTATTGCCGTTTTTGGCCAGCAGCGCCAGCGTGCCGCCGCAGCCGAAGGTGTCGTCGTCCGGGTGCGGCGAGAACACCAGGATGCGCTTGCCGCGCATCTCTTCCACTCGTTCGGGCGCCCTTTCGGGCGCCCTTTCCTGCGCCGCGGCGGAAAACGCAAGGACCAGGCAGAGGACAAGCGCGTGCGGTGTTTTCTGTGTCTCCGGGTTCATCGGGGCGTCTCAGTTCGGCCTGATTCCGACGCTGGGCGCGCGGGCAGGCGGCCGCTCAGGCGATACAGGTTAATGATGCCGCGGTCGAGCAGGCGCTCTCCGGCGCCGGGTTCGATCCAGGCGCTGATGCCGTCGGCGCCGTATCCGCCGGCAACCGCTTCCCGCAGCGTCGGCAGGTAGCCAAAGTGGCCGTTGGCGTAGCCTACGAACCAGGTGTGCGCCACCGGCGACCGGGCGCGCAGGTCGAGCTGGAAATTGACGAAGGGCTCGCCCGGCATGCCGACCAGGCCAAGTTCGAACCCGCTGCGCTGCCCGCGCAGCAGCAGCGTTGTGGACGGCAACTCGTAGCGGCTGCGCGTGAGCGGCGCCAGGCGCGACGCGGGCGGCGGGTTTGCCGACCGGGCGAACAGCGCGCGCGTTTTCTCCGCGTTGTACCGCGGGCCGAAAACCAGCGGCTCCACCGCCACCGCCAGCGAAGCGTCAGGCATGGCGCGCGTGGCGATCTCGCGGCTGACCCGCGCCGCCTCGCGCCCCAGCTTCTGCCCCACGCGGCGCACCTCGGCATCGGCGTTTTCCACCAGCGGCGTCTTATCGAGAAACGGGTTGATGTCGCCTGGCGCGCCCTGCAGGAAGAACGCCATGGTGTTCCCGGCCACCCGGAGCGTACGCTCCGGGTAGGCGCGCTCGATCTCGCGCGCCATCTCGCCGGGATAGTCGGCGGAGAAGCGCAGGTTGTCGGGGCCGAAGACCACCGGGTGGCAGGCATAGTTCACCAGCACGGCAATGGGCTGGCTGCCGGCCGACGCCGAAGCATCGTCCAGGCGGATCACGCCCACCGTCGGGTCCACCGGATACGTCGGCAGGCCGGTCGCGTTGCGCCACAGCATTTTCACGCTGCCGTCGAGACGCGTGTAGCGGCGGCCGTGGCCGATGAAGGCCACACCCCAGCCGGCGCCGATCCGCGCCGGCCGGCG
>JBKKAI010000738.1:0-2719 GCA_046714815.1 Terriglobia bacterium
CCAGGAGGTCCGCCCCACAGGTGACTCGCCCATCCGTCACTCGGCGGACGGGCGGGAGGGATGGAACCCTGGATGCGAGAGGCCGGCCAACTGCTCGAGGATGAAGCGCTGATTGAGCGCGCTTCCAAAAAGCAGGTGGTGAGGTTCGCCTGGAATCCGCATTTTATTCATTTTATTCGTACCGCAAGGCCTCCACCGGATCCATGCGGGAGGCTTTGAACGCGGGCAGGAAGCCGCTGATCAAACCCACCAGCATCAAGACCAGCGTCGAAACCGCCACGGTGTTGACCGAGATGCGCAAGGCGATGTCGCCGCGGCCTGTGGCGTCGTCGAACATCTCGCCCATCAGCGGCAGCGTTCCAACCGAAGAGACGATGGCGATCGAGAGGATGATTCCGAGCACGCCGCCCACCGCGGTCAGCGTCAGCGCCTCCCACAGGAACTGCCAGAGGATGCGCCGGCGTGTGGCGCCGAGCGCCATTCTCAGGCCGATCTCGCGGGTGCGCTCGGTGACGGCCACCAACATGATGTTCATCACGCCGACGCCTCCGATGCCCAGCGTGAGCGTGCCGATGAACACCAGCAGGGCCTGCAGGCCCATGGTGATGCCCTCGATCACCGGGCGAAACTCTTCGCGGCTGAAGATGATCATCGCGCGCTTGTCGCGTGGCGAGAAGCGGTGATAGCGCCCCAGCACCGCGCGGACCTGGTTGATCGCTCCGGACGACGCTTCCGGCGCGGCGGCGCTGAAAACGATGGTGTTCACGTAACGGTTGTCCCAAAGGTCGCCGGCCGTGGTGTACGGCACCCACACCGAGTCATCGTCGGGGCGGAAGTAGCTGCCGAATTGCACCTTCTTGATCATCCAGCCGATGACGGTGAAGCGCAGGCCGCGGACGCTGACGATCTGGCCCACCGGGTCGGAGTTGCCGAACAGCTTGGTGCGGACGTTGGCGCCGAGGAAAACCACGCGGCGGCGCTCGCGCAGGTCATCATCGTTGAGGAAGCGGCCCGATTCCGGCGTCTCATTGCGGATGTGACCATAGGCGGGCCAAACGGCGCGGACCGCGGTATTGGTAGTGCGGGTCTCGGTGGAGATGTTGGTGCTGCGCACCATCTCCGGGCTGGCCGTCTTGACCAGCGGGCACTCCGCCAGAATGCGGTCCACGTCCTCCACCTCGAGAAGGACGCGGCGCCCGGCGCGCTCGCCGCCGGCCTGCTCGCTGGTCTGGCCCGGCCAGAGAATGGCCACGTCGGGGCCGAAGGCGTCGAAGGCGCGCATGACCGTGCGGCCGAAGCCGTCGCCGTAAGCGTTGAGGATGGTGACGGCGACAATGCCCCAGGTGATCCCGGCCAGAGTGAGGATGGACCGGAAGGTATGCTGGCGCAGCGCGTCGAGTGCCTGGCGAATCGTGTCCATACATTTTTTCATTGACGATTTAATCATTGACGATTTTCCGGCCTTTCCAATCGTCAATGGCAAAATCGTCAATGTTTCAATTCCAACCGGGTCCTCGCTCAATGTTCGTAGCGCAACGCGTCAATCGGCTGCAGCGCCGCGGCCTTGGCCGCCGGATACGTGCCGGCGCCGACGGCGATCAGCGCCAGCGCGGCAAAGGCCATCAGGCCGGCGCGCGGTGTCAGCAGCAGCCCGGCGAACACCCCGGTGGCCGGCATCACTTTCGTCACGCCCATGCACAGCGCGGCGGCGAAGCCCAGGCCGATCAGGCCGCTCATCGCCGTCAATGTCACCGCTTCGAGGAAGAACTGGTGCAGGATGGCGCGGCGGCTGGCGCCCACCGCCATGCGCACGCCGATCTCGCGCGTCCGCTCGGTCACCGAAACCAGCATCACGTTCATCACTCCGATGCCGCCCAGCACCAGCGTGACCACGCCGACCACGCCCAGGAACAGCGCCATCGCGTCGGTCATCCCCGAAAACAGCTTGGCGCCCTTCACCGTGTCCCAGATGAACATTGCGTCCTTGTCGCTGGGCTCGAACTTGTAGCGGCGCGCCAGCGCGCGGCGGATTTCCCCCTCCGACTGCGCGTGGACCTTCAGGTCGCGCGGCGTGGCGATGATCCGCCGCACGGAATTGGCCGTCGCCGGCGGCGGGCTGGGGAAATCGCGGGACACGGTGGCAAAGGGCACGAAAACCTTGCTGTTGTCGGGCCCGTCGTAGTTCGAGTCCTGGTCCTTCTTGGCCAGGTAGCCGATCACCTCGTAGGCCAGCCCGTTCAGATAAACCGAGGAGCCGACCGGGTTGCGGCTGTAAAAGAGCTGGGACTTCACTTCGTAGCCGAGCACCGCCACGCGGCGCACGTCGCGCTCATCGGTATCGTTCCACAGGCGGCCCTCGGCCAAGCCCAGGCTGCGGATCTCGGCGAAAAAGGGCAGCCCGCCGGTCACCAGAAAACGCCCGCTGTTATGGACGGAGCGTACCAGCACGTTCCCCATGCCCTGTTCCGGGGTCACCAGCGACAGGCTGGGGCACTGCTCCCGCAGCAAGTCGGCGTCGGAGACATGGAGCGTGATGCGGCGGCCGGCGCGCTCGCCGCCGGCCTGCTGGCTGGTGACGCCGCCCATGATGATCATGATGTCCCTGCCGAGCGTGGCCGCGGTCCGGGCCTGCCCGACGCGCAGCCCCTCCACCGCCGCCATCATCAGGATGATGGACACGATGCCCCAGGCGATGCCGAACATCGTCAGGAAGCTGCGC
>JBKKAI010000739.1:0-10954 GCA_046714815.1 Terriglobia bacterium
CCCGGAGCCTGTCCCCAGCCCGCCAGCGCCGCCCCGAACAGGGCCAGCAACACCGTGTATTTCACACCCAACCCCCGCCGGAAAAATTTCGGCCAGTATCCTAACACACGGCCCGGTGCCGGCCGGCCACACTGCCATCAGCGAATGACGCCGGATCTTGTCAGTATCACCTTGGAGGAGCAAGTGGGCGCTGGTTTCGATCAGCTTGAAGGCCAGCTGATAGCCACCCCACCTGTCATCCTGGCTTTCACGCGGAGCTGGGGGCCGTCGCTCGAAAGTCGTATCGTGTCCAGATCCACGAGGAGACTGTATCAAACAGACGGCCATTTTCCCGCTGGACAACTGTTTGACGCTGGACGACAATGCGGCTCGCTGTAGCGGAGGTGAACTGCGATGAAGAGGCGGGAATTCTTGAAGCGCACCAGTGTGCTGCCGGTGTCGGCGCTGCCGCTGGCCGCCGCGCCCGTGTTGCAGGCGCCGGCACAGGTCGGGACGCGGCCGGCCATCCGCATCACCGACATCAAAAGCTACCTGGTGGGTGTCGGCAGCCGCAACCTGGTTTTCGTCAAGGTGCTGACCGACCAGGGCATCCAGGGGATCGGGGAAGCGTATTCCTGCGGGCCCGACGAGGCCACCGCCGCGGCGATCAGCGACTTCAAGCGATGGCTGGTGGGGCAGGATCCGCGCAACATCGAGCACCTCTGGGCCACCATGTATAACTTCACCCGCTTCCCCGGCGGATCGGTGGTGAATGCCGCGATCAGCGGCATCGAGCACGCTCTGTGGGACATCGCCGGCAAGGCGGCCGGCCTCCCGGTGTACATGCTGCTGGGCGGCAAGTTCCGCGAGAAAATTCGCGTCTACCAGAGCGCCGGCGGGCGCGATCCGAAACAAGTCGCCGAAACCGCCAAAGCGCTGGTGGAAAAGTACGGTTACACGGCGGTGAAGATGTCGCCGCATCCGCCCGGCGGCAACGCGCAGCCATACAACACCGTGACGCGGCAGGCCGGCCAGCGCGTGCGCGCGGTCCGCGAAGCGCTCGGCCCCGACGTGGACATCGCCGTGGACATTCACGCCAAATTCTTCGAGGTGAAGCGGGCGATCCGCATGGCCCGCGAGATCGAGCCGTATGAACCGTTCTGGCTCGAAGAGCCGATCCGGCCGGAGAACGTGGACGCCATGGCCAAGCTCGCCGACCACGTCCAGATCCCGCTGGCCAGCGGCGAATGCAATTACACCAAGTTCGAATTCCGCGCGATCCTGGCGGCGCAGGCCCTGGACATCGTTCAGCCCGACGTCTGCGTCTGCGGCGGCCTGATGGAGCTCAGGAAGATCGCGGCGATGGCCGAAGCCAATTACGTGATGGTCGCGCCGCACAACCCGATGGGGCCGGTGGCCACCACGGTCAATGTCCACTTCGCGGCGTCCACTCCCAACTTCCTGGTGCTCGAATATCACCCCGATGACGTGGCGCCCCGCAAGGACCTGCTGAAAGAGCCGCTGATGGTGAAGGACGGCTACATTCCCGTTCCCAACAAGCCCGGCCTGGGCATCGAGCTGAATGAGGAAGCATTCCGCCATTACCCGCCGAAACCCTGGCGCCGCGGCTTCGAGTACCGCGCCGACGGCTCGGTGGCCTTCATCTGACCGGGATAGGGCGCCAAGGCGCCGCCGTCCAAACCAGAGCCGTCAAGATTCACGAGCCGCCGCGTCGGCCGCCAGTTGTTCGATGCTGCGCCCTACACAAGCTCAAACCACGAAGTATTTGGCCTGGGGGTGGTGCACGATGATGGCGCTGGTGGACTGCTCCGGGTCGAGCTGGAATCCGCTGGTGAGCGAAACGCCGATGTTTTCTTCCGGATGCAGCAACTCGAACAGCTTCGCCTGGTCTTCGAGGTTGGGACAGGCCGCGTAGCCGAAGCTGTAACGCGAGCCGCGATATTTCTGGTGGAACAGGCCGGAGATCTCCGGCGCGTCGTCGCCGGCGATGCCCAGCTCGCGGCGCATCACCTGGTGCCAGTATTCGGCCAGGGCCTCAGCCGTCTCGACGCCCAGCCCGTGCAGGTACAGGTAATCCGAGTACAGGTTCTTCTGGAAAAGCTCGGCGGCATATTCGGAAGCGCGCCGGCCGGCGGTGACCAGCGAAAAGCCAACCACGTCGGCGCGGCCCGAATCCACGGGCTCGAAAAAATCGGCGAGGCACAGTCCGCGTCCGCTCTTCTGGCGCGGGAAATTGAAGCGCGCCAGCTCGCGCCCGCCGCCGTTGCCCTCATAGACCAGAAGGTCACTGCCGGCCGACTGCGCGCGGAAGTAGCCGTAGACCACGCGGGGAACCAGGATCCGCTCGTCGCGCGCGCGCCGCTGCCACTCTTCGAGGATCCGCCCGTACTTCGTGCGGATGGCTTCCTCGTACTCGGGCTTGTTCAGCGTCCGAAGCTGCCACTGGTTCTTGTAGAGCGCGGTGAGGTTGATGTAGCGGAACAGCTCGTCGAGGTCGAGCTCGCCCGGCCCAGCCACTCGCACCCCCCAGAAGGGCGGCGTGGGAATCTCGACGTCTCGCCGGATGGTGGCCGGCGCCACGTCGGGCAGCAACGCGGCCGTTGCGGCCGCCGATGCCACCGCCGCCGCCGCGCGCTTCCGGATGCTGTGTCCTTCCACCAGCGCCTGGCCGCGCTCGGCGGCGCTCGTCAGCCGGTCCATCGTCCGCAGCCCGCTGAAAGCGTCCTCGCCGTAAAACACGGCGTGCGAGTAGGCCGAGCGCAGGTCCTCTTCGACGTACTTCCGGTTCAGCGCGGCGCCGCCGCAGATCACCGGGAAGGTGTGCTGCTGCCGCTCCAGGTCCTCCAGCACATACTTCATCTCCACGGTGGACTTCACCAGCAGGCCGCTCAGTCCGATGGCGTCGGCCTGCTGCTCGATGGCTTTCTGGATGATGCTCTCCGAGGGCTGCTTGATGCCCAGGTTGAACACGGTATAGCCGTTATTGGTGAGGATGATGTCCACCAGGTTCTTGCCGATGTCGTGGACGTCGCCCTTCACGGTGGCCAGCACGATCTTGCCCTTGCTGGCGCCGCCCTCTCCGCCGGCCAGGCGGCGCTCCATGTGCGGCTCCAGGTGCGCCACGGCGCCCTTCATCACCTGCGCTGAATCGAGCACCGACGGCAACTGCATCTTGCGCGCGCCGAACAGCTCGCCCACCACCCGCATGGCGTCGAGCAGGATGGTATTGATGATTTCGAGCGCCGTGCGCGTCTGCAGGGCCTCATCGAGCAGTTGGGGCACCGGAATCTTGGCCGGCCCGCGGGCGATCGTCGCCTCGCCATTGATGACGCAGCGCTTGATCTCCTCCTCGAGCGGCAGCACCTCGCCGGCCACGGTCTCGAACAGCGGCTGGCGCTCGCCGCCGGCGAAGAACCGCATGTAATTCTGCAGCGGGTCGCCGTCGCTGGTGTCGTGATAGATCAGCTTGCGGGCGATGGCGACCTCGGCCTCGGGAATCTTGTAAAGCGGATAGACCTTGGTGTAGTTGATGATGGCCAGGTCCAGACCCGCCTCGACGCACTCGTGCAGAAACACGCTGTTTAGCACGCGCCGCGGGTAAACATCCAGGCCGAAGCTGATGTTGCTGACGCCCAGGATGGTGAACACCCCGGGCAGCTCGGCCTTGATGCGGCGCACGGCCTCGATCGTCTCGCGGCCGGCGGTGCGGTACTCTTCCTGGCCGGTGGAAACCGGCAGTGTCAGCGCGTCAAAAATCAGGTCGCCGGGCCGCAGCCCGTACTTTTCGATGGCCAGCCGGGCGATCCGCGTGGCGATAGCGGTTTTCTTTTCGGCGGTGAGCGCCATGCCTTCTTCGTCAATGGTCAGCGCGATCACCGCGGCGCCGAAGTCCTTCACCATCGGCAGCACCTGCGAGGTGCGCTTCTCGCCGTCCTCGAGGTTGATGGAGTTGACGACGGGCCGGCCGGGGATGCGCTTCAGCGCCTCCAGCAAAACGTCGGCCTCGGTCGAATCAATCACCAGCGGCGCCTGGATGCGCGTGGCCAGCTTCTCGGTGACGTCCTGCATGTACTTCTTTTCGTTCTCACCGACGATGGCCACGCACAGGTCCAGCAGGTGGCTGCCCTCGGCGTGCAGCTGGCGCGCGAACGACAGGATCTCGTCATAGTTCCCGGTCTGCACCAGCTCGCGGAACTTCTTCACCCGCGTCGTGGTGTTCATCTCCTCGGCCACCACCAGCGGCTTGGGGTCCAGGTCGAGGGGGACCGAGACATAGCAACTGGCGACCGATGCGGTGGCCTTCACGTTACGGCGCTTGGGCGCCAGGCCGCCGACCGCGGCGGTTACCGCCGCGATATGCGCCGGCGTGGTGCCGCAGCAGCCGCCGACGATCGAAACGCCGTACTCGGTGACGAACGTGTGCTGCCACTTCGCCAGGTCTTCCGGCGTGAGCGGGAACACGGTGTGCCCGCCTTCGTTGCGCGGCAGCCCGGCGTTGGGCTGGCAGGAGATGCGGTGCGGCGAGTTGTCGCCCAGGTAGCGCACTGCGTCGTTCATCAGCTCGGGGCCGGTGGCGCAGTTCAGGCCCAGGAACTCCACGTCGAACGGCTCGAGCGTCGCAAGCGCCGCGCCGATCTCGGTGCCGAGCAGCATCGTGCCCTGTACGTCAATCGTCACCTGCACGCCGAACGGCGTGTCCCGTCCGGTGGAGGAAGCCATGGCCCGCCGCGCGCGGTTCACGCCGTACACCGCCGCCTTGGCCTGCAGGATGTCCTGGCACGTTTCGATCAGCAGAAGGTCCACGCCGCCTTCGATCAAGGCCAGCGCCTGCTCCTCGTACAGCGCCGCCATGTCGTCGAAGCTCATGTGGCCGAGCGACGGCATTTTGGTGGACGGCCCCATCGAGCCGGCCACGAAGCGCGGCCCGGCGAATTGCGCGGCCACTTCCTTCGCCAGCCTCACCGCGGCGAGGTTCATCTCGCGGACGCGGCCGGCCATCTGGTATTCCGCCAGCACCACGCTGCTGGCGCCGAACGTGTTGGTCTCGACCACCTGCGAGCCGGCCTCGAAGTACGAAGCATGGATCTCGCGGACAACGTCGGGTCGGCTCAGCGACAGCACGTCGCAGCAGCCTTCCTTGTTCCAGAAGTCGTCCAGCGACACGTTTCGCTCGTGGATGCCGGTGCCCATGGCGCCGTCAAAGATTACGATTCGGTCGCGGAGGAACTCCCGAAAGGTCATAGGTCAAATGGCAACCCGGAGCGCATGCTCCGGGTCGCCGGGAGCGAAAGCTCCGGGTCGCCGGGGCCGCGCGCGCGGCCGGAAGGCCGCGATACTCAATCCTCGAACAATGATTGTAGCTTAAGCCTTCGCCGCCTGGGCCTGCACCTGCGCCGGTACGATGGACGCGGCCCGTTTCGCTATCCGGCGCCCACCGAAAAGCCGGGCTTCGGAGGCGGCCGGCATTCGAATGCCGGAGGGGAGAAAGTGATAGGGGGGCCACGGCCCGCTCACCAGCATCTGGCAGTCCTTCATCTGCGCGGCGGCCTGGGAGCCGGCGCGCTGGTAAGAGGGGACCCTGGATCCCTCGATGAGGTGGGCGAAATCCACGAGCCACTCGCCGTTCCGCAACGGCCGGACCGAAATGTGCTCCTGGACGTGATGGAACAGGCCGGCGACGCGCTGAGAAGCGTGGCGCAGGAATTCGCTTCCGTCGGCGGCGGGAACGGCCGCCGGCGCGGCTTTGTCGTGGGCAACGCCTGTTGCGGCAGCGGCCCCGGCGACCCGGAGCTCCGGGTGGCCGGCGAACAGCAGTTTCACGTGCATCTCCGCTTTGCCGCGCAGGCGGTTCAGGGCCTCCAGGAAACCGCTGCGATTGCCCAACAGCAGGTGGCGCACTTGCAGCTCGGTCTTGAACGTCGTGCCGAACCGGAAGGGCAGCACGGTCTGCTGCTCGAACACGCGGTGCACCACGCGCCCGTGCTGAATGATGCTGTGGGCGTCGGTGGTGAACCGGCCGTCGAGCCGGCTGACCAGCATGGCCAGCTTGCCCTCGCGGACGAGAAACACCGAGCGGTCGCCGATGCCGGGGAAGACCTGCCACGGCTCCTCGGCGTCCATTCGGAGAACACAATAGGCGTAAATGGGGATGCTCTGCTTGCGCTGCGCTCGCATGAAGTTCCGCGCTTCTGTTTTTCGCGCCTACGGTGGGAGCGCTCTCGCCCCTTGTGCCGTGACGGCTCGATGTTGAAATTCCGGGCCGAATACAAAATTTCGGCGCCGCTCGGGGGCCCCAGCCCACTGCACCCATGCTACCCGTCTTCCGGGGGAAAGTCCAGACGGGCAGAGCGGATAAATCGGGCGGGTGACGCGAACGGAACATCCGGCCAAACCAATGCTGGCTTTTTCGTTGACGGCGTGCTCCTCCATTTGGTATAAATATACATAGCACTGAATAAATATTCACAGCGGGAGCGCGGTTGAAAACGGTCGGCGTCCTCGGGGTGTCGGGTTACAGCGGGCGGGAGCTGATGGGCCTGCTCGGCGCGCACGGCGGGGTGCGCCCGGCCGCGCTCGGCCGCGCGGACGAAGCGGGCGAGGCGGTGCGGCGCGAGGGTCTCGACCTGCTGTTTATGGCCACGCCGCACGAGGTCTCGCTGGCCGCCGCGCCGGCCGCGATCGAGGCCGGCGCCCGCGTCGTGGATCTGAGCGGCGCCTACCGGCTGAAGGACCCCGCCGCTTTCGCGCACTGGTACGGCATGGAGCACACCTCGCCCGGCCTGCTGGCCGAGGCCGTCTATGGCCTCACCGAACTGAACGGCGAGGCGGTGCGCGGAGCGCGGCTGGTGGCCAACCCCGGCTGTTACCCCACCTCGATCATCTGCGGCCTGCATCCGCTGGTCTGCGAGGGCGCGCTGGACACCGCGGCCGGCATCATCTGCGACGCGAAGTCAGGGGTGAGCGGCGCCGGCCACCGTCCATCGCCCGGAACCCACTTTGTCGAGGTGAGCGAGAACTTCACGGCCTACGCGGTGCTGCGGCACCGGCACGTGCCGGAGATGCTGCAGGCGCTCGCCGTCCCGCCGGGCGACTTCTTTTTCACTGCGCACCTGCTCCCGGTCACCCGCGGCATCCTGTCCACCATCTACGGGAAGCTGCGGCGCGCCTGGACGCGCGACGAGCTGCTCGCGCTCTACCGCGGGCGCTACCCGGAAGGCGGCTTCGTCCGCGTGCGGGAAAGCGGCGCGCCCAATCTGCGCGACGTGCAGCATACAAACTTCTGCGATATCCACCTGGCGCTCGACGAGAGCGGCACACGCGCCGTCATCCTCTCGGCGATTGACAACCTGGTGAAGGGCGCGGCGGGGCAGGCCCTCCAGAACATGAACCTGATGCTGGGCTTCGAGCCGTCGCGGGGGCTCCGGTAATGGCGGCACAGAAGCTGGTTATCAAAATCGGCGGCACGCTCCTGCGGGAAGAGGAGGCGCGCGGCCCGCTGGCGCTGCAGGTCGGAGGCGCGATGGCCGCCGGCCACCGCGTTCTGGTGGTGCACGGCGGCGGCGCGCAGCTCACCGCGTTTCTGAAGCGCGCCGGCGTCGCCGCCACTTTCGTCGAGGGGCGGCGCGTCACCTCGCCCGAAGTGCTGGACGCCGCCGTGAAGGTGATGGCCGGCTCGGTGAACCACGATCTGCTGGCGACGTTTGCCGCCGCCGGCGTTCCCGCCTGCGGCATTTCCGGCGTGGACGGCGCCTGCCTGCTGGCGGTGCGCGCCAACGGAAACGGCCCCGACCTCGGCCTGGTCGGCCGCGTCGAGCGCGTCCACACGCAGTTGTTCGATGCCCTGACCGCGCGCGGCTTTGCCCCGCTGATGGCGCCGCTGGCGGTGACGCGCAGCGGCCAGATTCTCAACGTCAATGCCGACGAAGTGGCGGTGGCCTGCGCCGCCGCCTGGATGGCCGACCGCCTGGTGTTTCTCACCGACGTGGATGGCGTGCGCGGCCGCCAGGGCCTGGTGCTGCCCGAGCTGACGCCGGCCGGCATCCGCGGGCTGATTGCCGCCGGCGTGGCCACCGGAGGAATGCTGGCCAAGCTGCGCTCGGCGTCGAGCGCCGTGGAAAAAGGCGTGCCGGCGGTGGCCATCGCCAACGGGCGCGAAACCCGCGTCCTGCGGCGCCTGCTGGCGGGCGAAAAGTTCGGGACCACGATCCACCCCGGAGGCGCCCATGCCTGACCTGGAAATCCGCAAGGCGCGCCTCTCCGACGTGCCGGCCATGCTCGAACTGATCAACGGCTATGCCCGCAGCGGCCAGATGCTGCCGCGCACCGAGTTCGAGATGTGCGAGCACATCCGCGATTTTTCCGTGGCGCTGCGGGGCGGGGTTCTCGCCGGCTGCGGCGCGCTGCACTTCTACACTCCCCAGATGGCCGAGCTGCGCTCGCTGGCCGTCTCGGAATCGGTGAAATCGGCCGGCGTCGGCCGCCGCATCGTGGACGGGCTGGTCCAGGAGGGCCGCGAGTTCGGCCTCGACGTGGTCTTCGCCTTTACCTACGTGGTGCCGTTCTTCGAGAGGTGCGGCTTACAGGTGGTGGATCGCGGCTCGCTGCCGCTGAAAGCCTGGAAGGACTGCGTGCGCTGCCCGCACTTCACCTGCTGCGACGAGGTCGCGGTCGTTTACCTGCTTTCGCCCGAGGCCCGCGCCATGGAAGAGGTGAACGATGGCCTGCTCCATCTCTCCAGCCACATTACGCGCTGGCCCGGCGCTGTCACCGCGGGCGCCGACGAATTGATCCAGATCCCCACCGTCGCCTCGGGCGCCGTCCCCGGCGGCGGCTTCCAGGCCCGTTAGCCCCAATACCGTTCACTTAAGCGAAAGGTGTTACATATGCGTAAAGTGCGCGCTCCCAGGCTCCGAGAAGCGCCGACCGCTTAAGTGAACGGTATTGGGGTTAGTTCAGGGTTAGTTCCTCGCTGCGCGTGGCCGCGGCACCGCGGCGCGGTCCATGCTTTCCCGCAGGTTGATCAGACTCAGGAAAATCGTGAGGATGCGCCTCTTCATGTCGTCGGGGATGCGCATGCCGCTGGTGGCCACGCGGGCGAGGCGCTCACCCTCCTCCGAGACATACTGTTCGAGAGAGGCCCGCCTTTGCGGGGTGAATGTACCCGGCGCCGTTTCGCGCCGGATTTCGGCGCAGGTGTCTTCCAGTATCTGTGTGAAATGAAGCAGGCACCGGCACTCGGTTTCCAACTCCGGAGGTACGCCTGCCGTACAACCGCGGGTGCTGCAGGGTTGAGTCATAGCCATGGGTCCGGGGTCCAAGGTTAGGGACGTTTCCTATAAGGTACGCGAGTGGGGGCTGATGCCGCTACAATAATCTGCAAATGTCCATCCTGGCCATCCAGCCGGGCGCAATCGGCGACCTGGTGCTTTCGCTGCCGGCGTTGCGGCGCCTGCGCAGCGCGGCCGGCCCGGGGGGGATGGAGATCTGGTGCGAGCGCAACGGCCTGGCGCTGGTGGAGCATCCGGCGTATTGCGGCCGCGCCCGCCCGCTGGCGGAAACCGGCCTGGACAGCTACCCGCTGCCGGCGCGCACGCTGGAAGCGATGAAGGCCTTCGACGTGGTGATTTCCTGGCGCGGCGCCGGGCAGCCGGAGTTGGTTTCCGCGGTGACCGCGGCGCACCAGCGCGCCGTTTTTCTGCCGCCGTTTCCGCAGCCGGCCACCGGTGTTCACCTGGCCGATTTCCGCCAGGCACAGGTGGCGCAGGCATTCCCGCCTGTGCGGGAGTTTCCTGCCACTTCTCATGATTTTCCGCTGCTGGCAGCCGACGAACAGTTCGCGGACGCCTGCCTGTTGGAATCCATCGGCGGCGGGCCACTGGTGGTCCTGCACCCGGGCGCGAGCGGCGCGCGCAAGCGCTGGGATGCGGCGGCATTCGCAGCAGTGGCCGAGCATCTCCACAGCCGATGGGCCGCGCGGATTCTGTTGAGCGAGGGGCCGCTCGACGCCCAGGCGGTTGCCGCCGTCAGAAGCGCCGCGCCGCGCATCGCCATGCGCGGCCTGGCCGTCGCCAACCTGCGCCACCTGGCCGCGGTGCTGGCGCGCGCCGGCCTGTTCATCGGCAACGATACCGGTATTGCCCACCTGGCCGCTGCGGCCGGCGCGCCGGTGCTGGCCGTCTTCCAGAACACCGACCCGCGGTTGTGGACGCCGCGCGGCCGAGCGGTCCGGGTGCTGGAGAGGCCCTCGCCCGGCGCGGTGATCGCCGCCGCCGATACCATGCTCGATTCTCTCCGGAAAGGAAGCAGCTTTCATGCCGCAGACCAGCGCGATTCGAGACCTGAATCACCTGCGTGAGATGGTGGGCCGTGAAGTCGGCGCCAGCGACTGGCTGGAGGTCACGCAGCAGCGCATCAACCAGTTCGCCGAGGCCACCGGAGACCCCCAGTGGATCCACACCGATCCGGAGCGCGCGGCGAAAGAGTCGCCTTACAAAACCACTATCGCGCACGGCTTCCTGACGCTGTCGCTGTTGAGCCCGCTGGCGGCGGTGGTGAAGGTGCCCGGGCTGCGGATGGCGATCAACTACGGGCTGGAAAAAGTGCGCTTTGTTTCCGCCGTGCCCTCCGGCTCGCGCATCCGCGCCCGCTTTACGCTGCGCTCCATGGAGGATGGCCCCGGCGGCGCGGCCCGCGCCCAGTGGTCCGCCGTCGTCGAGCGCGAAGGCGCCGACAAGCCCGCCTGCGTCGCCGAGTGGCTGGTGCTCTACTACGAGTGACCCTCGGGCGATCGGGTCTACTGCGGGGACGTCCGAGCCAGTGAATCTCGACCAGGTCCCGTTCATCAGGAGAGGTGTTTTTGAATCCAGGGCTTCCTCGAGAAGCGCTCTAACCTTTTCGAAGCCGCTTTCCCGGTTGAGGAACGCGATGAGAGCGAAAGAGTCGAGCAAACTTCTTT
>JBKKAI010000740.1:0-2854 GCA_046714815.1 Terriglobia bacterium
GTCCGCCCCACAGGTGACTCGCCCATCCGTCACTGTATTCTGCGAGACTCAATAAGTCTAAGCCGAAGGGGTCTCGGCGGCGGGTTCCACGCGAAGCGCCGCCCAGGCGCGCGCCGCGCAAAACACCAGGAGGGCCTGCGCCGCGGCCACCACGGCGAGGTAAGCAGCCAGCAGGCGGTTCCAACCGCCGCCGTTTCCGAGCGTCAATGTCAGGAGCCACGCCGCTGCCACAAAGGCGATGACCCCGGTTCCCAACGCCCACGCCAGGCCGATGCGAATCGTCCGCTGCTTCAGCCGGTAGAGCATCCACAGATAAGGCGCGTGCAGCGGAATCACCAACAGGACAACGGAAGCGACGGCGCAGATGCGCACCCTGCGCAGCGCTACCGGCTCAATGTTGCAATCAACTGTTTCCATCAGGATTAGAGCGTCGTCAGAATCGTCAAAACATGTACTTCAGGGCGAACTGGATGCGGCGTGGATCATCGGCGGCGTTGATGGTGGCGGTGTTTGGACCGCGCAGGCCGGCGGCCGGCTGATCGAAATGCGGTGTGTTGGTGAAGTTGAACGCCTCGAAACGGAACTGCAGGTGGTGTCCCTCCCAGGGCATCGAAAAGCGCTTCGCCAGGATAAAGTCGAAGTTGTTGAACGCGGGACCATAGAGCACGTTGCGCCCCGTGTTGCCGTAGACGCCGGGGGCAGATTGGACGAACGCGAACTCGTTAAACCAGCGGTCAATGGTGGGATTGTCGAGTGTGCCGCTCGCAATGCGGTCGCCGCGGTTGGCGGTGCCGCTGTTCTGCGTGTCGCCGGGATAGCTGACGTCGAAGGGAAATCCGGTGCGCAGTGCCAGGATGCCGCCCAACTGCCAGCCGCCCAGCGCCGCGTCGAGCGCCGCCGGCCAGCCGCCCCCGAGCCGCTTGCCGCGCCCGAAGGGCAGCTCCCAGGTGAAGCTGCTGATGAAATTGTGGCGGCGGTCCAGGCTCGAGTTGCCCCGCTCGGCCGAAAGATTGTAATGGTTCGCGGTGCCCGAGAGGTTCTCATCCAGCGACTCATTCCCGTGGACAATGGTGTGCGACCAGGAGTAAGAAGAGATGAAGGTGAGACCTTTTGAAAAGCGCTTCTCAACCTTGGCGACCAGCGCGTTGTAATTCGAATTGGCGCCCGCTTCCCGCAGGTTAATGTTGTTCCAACGCGGGCGCACGCGGCGCAGGTTGGCCTGGATGGTCGGGTGCGGGCCGCCGAGGTTGATGTTGCGGCCCTGGAACAGGTGGGTGGATTTCGACCCCTGGTAACCCGTCACAAAAAGGATGTCGCCGGGCAACTCGCGCTGAACATCGAAGAACCACTGCGTGGAGTATTGATTGGGTAACTCGTCGTAGGAGGTCTCGATGTTGGTGCCGGCCACCGGTTCGCGGGCCGGCAGCACCACCGGCGCGAAGCCGTTGCGTACGAAGGCCGCCTGCCTGGTGTTGGTGCCGTTCACAATCACCTCGGTGAAGTCGGGCGTCTGGTTGATCCAGCGCGCCGTTTCACTGGTGAGGTAATCGGCCTCGCCGTAAAACAGTCCAAAGCCCGCGCGCACCACCGTGGCATTGTCCAGCCGCCAGGCCAGACCGATGCGCGGCGCGAAGTTGTTCCAATCCTCGCGGCAGCCGCAATCGCGCCCGTTTTTCGGGCGCTCGAAGGTTTCATAGCGCGGGTCTGTGCGCGCCACGTTGAACTCGGTGAGGAAGCGGCTGACGCCCAGCGGGCCCACCGGCACGCCCTTCGGAAAATACGGCGATTGGAACAGCTCCCAGCGCAGGCCGATGTTGAGGGTCAGGCGTGAGCTGATCTTCCAGTCGTCGGCCACGTAGAGTCCCCAGTACGGCGCGATGGCGTTTTCGCTGAGCTGGTTGCCCACCGTCGTCTGGCTGGCCCAGCCCAGCAGCATATCGGCCAGACCGTTTCCGGTGGCGGTGCGGCTGGCGGCGTCGCCGGGCCGCTCGGAGGTGTACACCTTGTTGAAGGTGAACAGGCCGCGGCGGAAGCGCTGCGCCTCGCGGAAGATGTCCAGGCGGCGGAATTCGACACCGGCCTTGAGCGCGTGCCGGCCCTTCTGGATGAGCAGATTGTCGTTGAACTGGATGTTATCCATCCAGTTGCGGTTGGGCCAGAAACTTCGCGAGCCGATTTCGTTGTACCCGGAGGGGTTGAAGCGCGCCAGCCCGTGATCGAGCCCGTCGGTGAAGGTGTCGCCCGGCGCGCCCGTGACGCCATATTTCTTGTTCAGGTTCTCGCTGTCGAGGATGTCGAAGCGCGTAGGGTAATGCGTGAATCCGAAGCGCAATTCGTTGAACACGGTGGGCGAAAATGTGTGGGTCCAGTTGCCCACCACGTTGTCGGCGGGCAGGTCCACGGTCTGGCCGAGTCCACCGCCGTTGGCCGAGAGCGGCAGCGGACCGTTCTGCAGCTTGAAGTCGCGGCGCACGCTCCAGCGGAAAAATGCGCGGTCTTTCTGACTGAAGTTGTGGTCCACCTTGACGTCGTACTGGTCGCCGTCGTCAACATCGCTGGGCGCGAAGAAAAAGTTGTTGGGCAGGTTCTCGCGGCCGGGGATATTGGGCAGCGGGTAGTTGGCGATGATCTTCACCGTCACCGGGTCAAACCGCTCCTGCGGAATGATATTGCCGGGGAACTGGGTGCGCATGGTGGCGGTGCCCGTGCCGGTGGTGGTGAGCGGGTCATAAATGCGGTTGCGGTTGAGCCCTTCCTGTGAAAAGTTGCCGCTGCGCGCCAGCGGGCCGGGAACCGTCGAGGTGAAGCTGCGGCCGCGCCGGATGCGCGTCCCCTGGTAGCTGAAGAAGAAGAA
>JBKKAI010000741.1:0-3410 GCA_046714815.1 Terriglobia bacterium
TCTCGGTCTGCTCAAACTCGCGGAAACCGCACTTGGGGCAGGGGGGCAGCAACTGGCCTTTTTTCAGATTCAGCACGTTGCCGCATTGGCCGCAGCGGTAGCCGGCCTCGACTGGCGCCGTCTGGAAACTGGTGATGCGCATAGCTCTCCAAAGATACACTTGACCGCAATCCTGTTGTGCTACATTATCCTGCTGCTTTTCTTAACGCACTGGAGAACATGAAACCATGGCCCTGGCCCTGGCTGTTGCCCTGGCGCTGATCACTCTGGTCAGCATGTACCTGTTCGCCGGAAAGTTCTGGTGGTTTCCGGCGCTGGCCTCGCAGCACGGCGGGGCCATTGACGAGCAGATCGTGCGCACGTTCTGGCTCACCGGCATCATCTTCTTCTTCGCCCAGTTGGGATTGGCCTGGGCCATCTACCGCTACCGCGCGCGGGGCCAGCGCGCGACCTATTCACACGGCAACAACACCATGGAAATGGTCTGGACCGTCGCCACCGCCATCCTGTTCATCGGAATCAACCTGGTCGGGCAGAAGGTGTGGGCCGACCGGATGGTCGCCGGCGCTCCACCAAACTCATTGCAGATCGAGGTTGTCGGGCAGCAGTTCGCCTGGAACATACGATATCCCGGCCCCGACGGCAAGTTCGGCAAAACCGACGTGAAGTTCGTGGACGACTCGGCGGGCAACCCGCTCGGCGTGGACCCGAACGATGCCGCGGGCAAGGACGATATGACCCTGCCGACCATGGCCGTGCCCATCAACCGCCCGGTGGAGATCATCCTGCGCACCAAGGACGTCACCCACGCTTTCGCCGTCCGCGAGCTGCGGGTGAAGCAGGACACGGTGCCGGGGCTGACGCTGCGTGTCCACTTCACCGCGACGCGCATCGGCCAGTACGAGATCGCCTGCATGGAGCTGTGCGGCCTGGGCCACTACAAGATGCGCAGCTTCATAGATGTGCTGTCCGAGCCGGAGTACGAGAAATGGGTCAAGGAGCGCGCCGTACAACCATGATGGCCCGGCAGTGAAACGGGGAAACTCTTAACGGAGGATTAGGAATGGAAGGAATTCCAGGCGCGGTGGAACCACACGCTCACGCTCACGCCCACGTCCACCAGGCGCCCACCAGCTTCATCCGCAAATACATCTTCAGCCTCGACCACAAGGTCATCGGGTTGCAGTACTACTTCCTGGCGCTGTTCTCGGTGTTTGTAGGGATGTTCCTGTCGGTGCTGATGCGCTTCCACCTGGTATGGCCGGGGGTGGAGCTGCCCTGGTTCGGCATTATCAAGCCGGAGACCTACCTGGCGCTGATGACCATGCACGGCACGATCATGGTGTTTTTCGTGCTGACGACGGCGCCACAGGGCGGTTTCGGCAACTACGTGCTGCCCATCCAGATTGGCGCGGCCGACATGGCCTTCCCGGTCCTGAACATGCTGTCGTTTTGGACCACGTTTCTGGGCCTGGTGGTGATCATGGCGGCGTTCTTCGTTACCGGCGGCGCGCCCAGCGGCGGCTGGACCGCCTATCCGCCGCTCTCCGCGCTTCCCGACGCCGCCCCGGGCCAGGGGCTGGGGCAGACGCTATGGATCGTCAGCCTGATCTTCTTCTGCGCCGGCTCGCTGATGGGCGCGCTGAACTTCATCGTCACCACGCTGGACCTACGCACCCGCGGGATGTCGCTGATGCGCCTGCCGCTGACGGTATGGAGCTGGTTCACCACCGCGATCCTGGCGCTGCTGGCCTTCGCCGTGCTGGCCGCCGCCGGCGTGCTGCTGATCCTGGACCGCTCGGCCGGCACCAGCTTCTTCGTCCCCGGCGGGCTGCTGCTCAACGACAGGGTGGTGGACCACCGGGGCGGCTCCCCGCTGCTCTGGCAGCACCTGTTCTGGTTCTTCGGCCACCCGGAGGTGTACATCGCCATCCTGCCGGGCATGGGCGCCACCTCGCAGATACTGTCCACCTTCGCCCGCAAGCCCATCTTCGGATATCGCGCCATGGTGTACGCGCTGCTCGGCATCGGCTTTCTCGGCTTCTTCGTCTGGGGCCACCACATGTTCATGAGCGGCATGAGCCCCTATTCGAGCATAGCCTTCTCGGTCCTGACCATGGCCATCGGCGTGCCTTCGGCCATCAAGACGTTCAACTGGATCGGCACTCTGTGGGGCGCCAGCATTCGCTTTGATTCGCCGATGCTGTACGCGCTGGGCTTTGTCTCCCTGTTCGTCAGCGGCGGCCTCAGCGGGATCTTCCTCGGCCAGCCCTCCGTTGACATCTATTTCCACGACACTTACTTTGTAGTCGCGCACTTTCACCTGATCATGGGCGTGGCCGCGATCTTCGGAATGTTTGCCGGCACCGCCTTCTGGTTCCCCAAGATGTTCGGCCGCATGATGAACGAGACGATGGGGAAGATCCACTTCTGGTTCACCTTCCTTGGCGTCTACGCCATTTTCATGCCCATGCACTTCCTGGGCATGGTGGGGCACCCGCGCCGCTACTCGGAAACCAGCGGGGTGAATTTCCTGGCGCCGCTCGATTCCGTTCACATGTTCATCACCGTGGCCGCCTTTATCACCGCGGCGGCGCAGCTCATTTTCCTGTTCAACCTGTTCTGGAGCATGTTCAAAGGCCCCAAGGCCGGCCCCAATCCGTGGGACTGCACCACGCTGGAATGGACGATCCCCTCGCCGCCGCCGTTTGACAACTTCGCCGGCCACGAGCCGGTGGTGCACCACGGCGCTTACGAATACGCGGTACCGGGAGTAGAGAAGGATTATGTGATGCAGACCGATCCGCCCGAGACGGTCGGAAAGACGGCGCACTGATTCATGATGCCGGTTGTCGCGGAAAAAATCGAGCGAGTGGCGGCCGGAGGGGGCGATCGCGGGCCACAGGATCCCGGCTCCGGCGGCGACGGCCGCGGGGGCGGGGATGGCGCCCGCAGCCGCTCTTATCACACCGGAATCTGGGTGGCGATTGCGCCGATGTTCATGCTGTTCGCCGCTTTCGCCAGCGCCTATATCGTCCGCCGCGGCCTGTCCGATGACTGGCAGGCAATGGATCTCCCCGCGGTGCTGTGGTTGAACACACTACTGTTGGTGGCCAGCAGCGTCACGCTGGAGCGCGCGCGCGCCATCCTGAAGCGGCCCTTGGCCGCGTCGCCGCCCGGAGCGCGCACAGGCAGGAATGCCTGTGCCACAGCGGAATTCGGCCGCTGGTGGGCGGTGACCGCGGCGCTGGGCGTTGCTTTTGTCGGCGGGCAATTGCTGGCCTGGTGGCAGCTCGCGGCCCGCGGCGTCTACCTGGCCACCACCCCCAGCAGCTCTTTGTTTTTCGTGTTGGCGGCCGCGCACGGCCTGCAGCTGCTGGGCGGCCTCATCGCGCTCGGCTACGTGGCGT
>JBKKAI010000742.1:0-7284 GCA_046714815.1 Terriglobia bacterium
AGTTTGAGAAGACCGAGACCGCGGGAACCTCCTGTTGACCCGCCTGGGACCGAGAGCATTGGACCGCGCCGATCTAACTCGCCGTTCAACCCCAGCGGCATGGGCACGCCGGCGGTCACCACGCGCGGCATGAAGGAGCCCGGCTGGAAGGTGTTGAGGCCCGGCTGGAAGGCGCCGAATCCATTTATGTGATTCTATTGTTTGGTGGATGCTCCTTTAGCCGCTGCTGGTCCGGCTTCTGGACCAGCAGCCAGAGCATGGCGGCGCCGGTGATCGCCCCGCCGATGGCCCCGCTGACACTGCCTGCCAACATCGTTGGGATATTGCGTCCACGGGCCAGATCGAATCCCACCGCGAATCCCAGTGCCCAGGCAAGTGCGTTCGCCGCAATCCACCACGCCGCGCCACGCACCTCGCGGCGCAGCACCAGCCATTGCACCCAGCCCAGGGCCGCGCCTACAACCGCCGAGTACCCCGCGATCCCCGGATACGGAATGCCCGGCAGCTTCCTCAAGACCCATTGAACCAGGTAGGAAGCGGCCAGGCCGAGCGGCCAGCCGATGACGCCGGCCGGAATCCACCACGCGGCTCGCACCATTCGTCCACGCAGTACGAGCCACTGGAGGCAGCCAAGCAGCCCGCCATAGACGAGCGCGCCTATCCAATACGGCAGCAGAAACACCACGCCGCTGGCCGCCGCCGTGGCCACCGTCCACAAGATCCAAAAAGACCAGCCGGCCATCAGGGCCTCTTCTGGCGCGACCCGGGGGGTTCGCTCCGGAGGAGCGGGCCGTTTTTCAAATTCTTTTCGAACAGCTTGAAGACGCGCTTGTATTCGTCGGCCCAGCTCGTCGGCTCGGCAAAGGTATGGCCCTCGGCCGGATAGACGGCCAGCTCCCAATTCTCCTTGCGCAGCTCGATCAGTTTCTGGACGAGGCGCACGCTGTCCTGGAAGTGGACGTTGGTGTCGGCCATGCCATGAACGATGAGCAGCGCGCCTTTCAGCCCGCCCGCGAAATAAATCGGCGACGACTTCCGATAGGCTTCGGAGTCCTTCTGCGGCAGGTTGAGGATGTTGGAGGTGTAGTCCTGACTGTAGTGGGCCCAGTCGGTGACCGGCCGCAGGGCCGCCCCGGCGGCGAAGACATCGGGATGCCGGAACATGGCCATCAGCGTAATGAATCCGCCGTAGCTGCCGCCGTAAATCCCGATGCGCCTGGGGTCGGCGCCGTGCTCACGCACCAGCCACTGCGCCGCATCGAGGTGATCCTCGAGGTCCTTGCCGCCCATGTGGCGATAAATCCCGGTGCGCCAGTCGCGGCCGTATCCGGCCGAGCCGCGGTAGTCCACGTCGGCGACCAGGTATCCATTCTCCATCAGCAGGTGGTGGAACAGGTATTCGCGGGAATACGACGACCACCAGCGGTGAACGTTCTGCATATGGCCGGCCCCGTGGACGAAGAGGACAGCCGGCCCGCCGCGGCGGTAATTCTTCGGCTTGTAAAGCCGCGCGTGGAGTGTCGCGCCGTCGCGCGCGGCAAGACGCTCGATCGGCGGGTCACTCCAGGGGTAGTTCGAGAATTCGGGCGCGGGCGACGAGGTGACTTTGACGGCGGACGCGCCCGGCCGGTTCTCCATCACGAACAACTCCGGCGGCCGGTTGCTGTAGGAATGAACCAGCGCCAGGCTCTTGCCATCGGGCGACCCCACTCCCTGGTTGTTTCCCGGGCGGGAAGTGATCCTGACGCGCTCGCCGCCCTCGATCGGCATCACGTAGAAATGGCGCTCGGCCGGGCCCGCCTCGCTGGTCGTCAGAAAAAACGACCGCTTGTCCGATGATAGCGCCGCGCCTGACACTTCCCACTCGCCCGCCGTAAGCTGCTTCGGTTCGCCGCCTTCAAACGGAACGGCATACAAGTGGGAATACCCCTTTCGTTCCGAGAGGAAATGAATGTTGCGGTTATCGGGCAGCCAGCCGCTGCCGAGAGAACCGCGGCGAACCCAGGCGTCATCGTGGTCGGCGGCGATGGTCCGCGCTTTGGCGGCCGCCGGGTCGAGCGCGAGAATCCAATGGTCCTTGTTGTCGGCGGCACGGGCCAGCAGGACCGCGCGCTCGCCGTCGTCCGACCACACCGGCTGCGAAAGGAATACCGCGCGCTCGCGAGGGGCAGGGCCGCTCGCGGCCCGGAGCGCAGGCTCCGGGCCCTCCGCCGCCTGCTTCTGCCCGTGGTCCACCCATTTCACGTCGCCGGTTTCAACGCTCAGAATCGCCAGGCGGCTGGGCGCATCGAGGTCGCCGACCTTTGGACGCCCCGGAAGGTCTTCGGTATACGACGACTCGGTGAGGTAGTTCGGGACGATCGTGCTCTTGCGGGCCGCCGGCGTTTCGCTGACGAGCGCCGTAACCCATTTTCCATCCGGCGAAAGGCGGAGCGAGGTCACCGCCTGGCGCCCCTGAAGCGAATACGGCTTGCGCGGGTTTTCACGCTTGCGCTTTTTCTCGTCTTCCTCGCGCCGCCCGGCGCGCCGCTTGATCACGTCAATCAGCTCGCGCTCCTCCTTCTTAAGGTATTCCTGGCTCTCGGTGCCGCGCTGCTGCTCGGGTTCAGCCCGCTCGGCCCGCGGCGGCCCTCCGCCGCCGCGCAAGGAGGCGCCGCCGGTGGGGGCTGCCGCCGCCGAGGCGCCCGGCGCGCGGATGTCGGTCATCTGTTCCAGCCCGCCCGTCTCAAGCGACATCACGTACAGGTTGTTCGACCGCGTGAAGTAGACGTAGCGGCCGTCATGGGCGAAGTGCGCATCCAATTCCGCGTCGGCGGTCCGCGTGATCCGGCGCCTGCGGCCCGGCGCGTAGTCGTAGACAAAGACGTCGCCGCCTTCCACGAACACCGCCAGCTTCTTGTCCCTGGACTGCTCCGCGCCGAACGGCGGCGCGCCCTTCGCCTCGTCCTCGCCCAGCTTCACCAGCCCGCTTCCGTCGCGGTTGACCGCGTACGTCGCGAATTCTTTTTCCAGCGGCTCATCAGCCCGCTTCCATTCGAAGTAAACACGCGCGCTGTCCCCCGACCAGCGGATGGCGCGCGGCTCATGGCCATAGAGCGTCGGGCCGCGCATGAGGTTGTCAATGGTCAGCTCGAACGGCTTGCCGCCGGGCAACACTAGACCGAGGAGCGCGGACGCGAGAAAGAGTCTGGAATTCATTACCCGTGGCGTGGCACAGGCCTTCCTGCCTGTGCGCGAGGTTCGCTTACTGGCGCACCGCGATGGTAACGGTGTTGCTCGGGACGTTGTTCATCCTGATGATTACCTGGGCCGTTCCGGTCGGTACGGCGGGCACCTGGACGTTTACCTGGTACAGCCCGACGAAGCCCGGCGCGAGGCCGGAATAAGTCACGTTCGCCGAAATGCCGCCGATGTCCACCGTTGGCCTGGTCAGCGTCTCCGGCGGAGGACTCGGGGGAATCGTGCCCGATGACACCGCGCGGTTTAAGGCCCCCAAGCCGGTGCAGAAGATGGCCAGGAATTCACCCGGCCGCGCCGGCGAAGCATCACTGACGAGCTGGAAGGTGTCGGCGTGAAGAATGGCGCCCGTGCCGGTGCCCTGCTGGTTCAGGGTGAAAATACCGGGCGACTGCGCGGCAATGGGGATGGCGCGCGACTCGCTCGTGGCGCTGCCGCGCCGCACCTGCACCGCAACGGTGCCCGCGCCTGTGGTGACCTCGAAGGGCACCTGTGCGTTAATCTGCGTGGCGGAAACGAAGAACAATGGCGCCGCTGTTCCGCCAAACGTGACGCTGGTCTGCCCGAGCGTGGTGGAGAGCGGCACGCTCAGCGCCACCTGCGTTTCCGACGCGAGGTTCGTTCCGAAGATCGCGACAATCGTGCCCGGGGCGATGGCTCCGTTGGCTTCGGTCACGGGCCGAAAGCTGGCGCCGTTCACCACCGAATTGGCCGGAAGCGCTGGAGTCTGCGCCAGCGCGGAGGACAACGCAGCCAGCAGCAGCAGCATCACCAAGCGAATGCGCATATTAAAAATCACTGAACGAATCTTCTCGCAGCGTGCACGAAAAATCAACAGCGAAATCACGAAATCACGGAGTGAGCTACCGTGAGGAAAGGCGCTGAATCGCGGCGCAGTGGGCCGCGATTGCCGGATGACGCCGCGCGCCGCGCCCGAGCGCCGCCGTGGCTTGCCGGGCGGCCTCCGCATGCCGGCCGCGCTCGGAAAGCAGCACGGCCAGCAGCCATCGCGGCCGGTACCAGGCCGGCGCGGCGCTCACCGCCGCTTCCAACGCCGCCAGCGCTTCGTCCTGCCTTCCTTCGATGACGTGCAGCGATGCCAGGTGCACCTGCACCACCTGCGGCTTGCTGGAATGCGGCAGCGCGGCGCGCGCGGCATCTTCGGCCACCGCCACCAGCAGGCCGCGCTGCGCCGGCGGCAGGTTCGGGTTCATGACGACCTGGCCGAGCAGGCGCGAATAAGCGAAATCGTGCACGCCGGTCCAGGGAAACGACCGGCGGGCCACGCGGCCGGCGTCGAGCAGGCGGTCCAGGTCGCCGGCGGCCGCGGCACGGCCGGCCGCCCAAACGGCGCGGTCGGCTCGGACCAGGCGCGCGCCAAATACCGCCACCAGCGCCAAGCCGGCCACGGCCAGCGCGGCAACCGCCGCCCGCGCCCACGCGGAGCGTACGCTCCGAGTGGCCGCTTGCGCCGCCTTCGTCACCGGCAGGGAAAACGAAAGCGCGGCCAACACCAGCAGCGACAACCGCGTGGGGATCGTGTCGGCGTTGAATTGGCCGGCGACCAGCCCCGCGACCAGGCCCGCCAGCAGGCCGGTCTCGAGCGAAGCGTGATGGTTGCCTTCGGCGTCATGCGCCCGCGCGTAGTTCCGCATCGCCAGGGCCATCAGCAGCGCAAAGGCCAGGGCCGCGGGCAGCCCCGCAGCCGTCATATAATCGAGAAAGACATTGTGCGGCGACTCGGCGTAGCTGTCGGGCGCAATTACGGAAACCGCGAGCGACTGGACGCGGGGGAAACTCAACTCGAAGGTGTCGAGCCCGACACCCGCCAGCGGATGCGCAAGGGCCAGGCGCAACGAATCACGCCAGAGTGGCAGGCGCGCGCCGCCGGCCGGGTCTTCGACGAACCAGCGCACGCGGCTGCGAATGGGCCGGCCGGCGGGGGAAAGCACGAACAGCGCCCCCATCACCGACAAAGCCAGCAGGCCGGCCAGCAGCGCGCGGCGCTGCCGCACGCGCGCGAGCAGCACAATGCCTCCGGCCGCCGCGCTCAGCCACGAGCCGCGGCTGCCGGAAATCAGCAGCGCCAGCGTCAGCACAGCGGCGGCCGCGCCCCAGCCGATCGCCCCAAAGGCAAACTTGCGGCCCGCGCCGCCCGGCGGGAAACCCGCCGGGTTCGCGGCGGAAAGCGCCAGGCCCGCGGCGGCAAACATCGCCTGCACCAGAAACGCGGCGAAGTAGGTGGCCTGGCCGAGCGTGGAAGGTGGCCGCACGATTTGCCACTCGCCTTCCCCAATGTGGTAGAGCGCCTTCGGAATCCACGGGTCGTAACCCAGGTATTGCGAAAAGCTGTAGAGCGTGGCGGCGGCCGCCGCCACGACCAGGATGGCGGCCAACTGCCGCCGCCGGCCATTGTCGCCGGCCACCACGGCAGGGACGGCCGCCGCCAGCGCCAGGCACGCCAGCCATGCCGGCAGCCCCATGCGCCGCCACTCGCTACCTACCAGCGAGATCACCGGGTCCGCGGAAGTGATAGTCGCCAGCAGTCCGGCGGCGGCCAGCGCCGCCAGCAGCCAGTAGAATCGCGCCGAGGAAGCGTCCACCACCGGGAAACCGTTCCCGGCGGCCAACGCGATCCAGACTACGCAGGCGCCGGCAACCAGTGTGAGCAGCTTCGGAGTTACATCAAAGAATTGCAGCCCCGGCGCCAGGATCAGCGGCACCGCCACCAGCACAGCGGCCAGCAACCAGAAGGAGCGCGGATTGGCGCGGAGCGTATGGTCCGGGCCGCGAATTGGCTCGCGGCGTTCACTCCCAGTCGCGGATTGCGTATCAGAAATCACTCTTTACCCTGATATATTGTGGACCGCTGGTCAAGTACAGCCTGAGAGCCGGCGCCTGGAGCGTTACGCTCCGGGTGGCCGCAGACATCATGTTTCCGCGACGCCTGGGTGTCCTTCGTCTTGCCTTGCACCTGGTTCAACAGGGAGGCCTGTTTGTGGCCTTCGCCCTGGCAACCTGGCTGCGTTTTTTTTCCGGCTGGTGGGAAGTCCTGGACCAGCCCGACCCGCTGGCCTACGGCGCCTACGTTCTGGTTTGCGCGGCGGTTTGGTCGCTGTCCGCCTATCACTACCGGGTAAACGGCCGGCTGCTCGACGGGTCTCCCTTTGCCGCCTGGGCGGGCGATTGCGCCAAAGCCGTGCTGGTCTCGGCGGGCGCGGTTTCGGCCGCCGCCTTCTGCTACCGCGGATACAGCTTCTCACGCATCGCTATCGCGCTGTTCTGGATGCTGCACCTGGCGGCGGTGCTGGGGACCGGAGCGATACTTCTGTTGCTGCGCGAAAGAATAGCCGCGCGGTTCGAGCCGCTCCGGCTGCTGGTGATCGGGAGCGGCCCGCAGGTCGCCGCCCTGCTGCAGCGTGGCGGGCAACCCGCTACGCCGCCCGGCCGGCCGCCGGCGGCCTGGAGCGTCCCCAGCACGGCCCTGCGCTTCCTCGGCGCGGACCAGGAGGACGAGATCCGCCGCCTGCGCAGCGCGCCGGACTGCGACGAAGTGCTCGTCGCTCTTTCCGCCGCCGAGATGCCGCAGCTTCCGGCTGTACTCGAAGCGTTGCAGGCGGCGCCGGTTTCCGTACGCGTGGCGCTGGATCTGCCGGGGGCCACGTTGGTCCATTCTGGGGCGCGCCGGAAATCCGGCGTGCTGCTGGTGGATATCGGCGCCAGCCCGGCCGGCCGGTTGTCATACATCGTGGTGAAACGAGCGCTCGATGTCGTCATCGCTGCAATGGCGCTTGTGGCCGGAGCGCCGGCGGCGGCGGCGATCGCGCTGCTCATCCGGCTGTCGTCTCCCGGTCCAGTCCTGTTCCGGCAGGAGCGCGTGGGCGCGGGCGGGCGCCGCTTCGTGCTTTTCAAATTTCGCACCCTGCCCGTTCAGCCGCCCGACGTCAGTGACCGCCGCTGGAGCGCCACGGCCCCGCCCGACGCCGGCCCGCTCGGCCGCCGGCTGCGCCGGCTGGGCCTGGACGAGTGGCCGCAGTTCTGGAACGT
>JBKKAI010000743.1:0-6776 GCA_046714815.1 Terriglobia bacterium
TGCCGCGCTCGTTGACACACAGCCGGAAAACCAGCCGGCCGTCCTTCTCGAGATCTCGCGCATTGGTCAATTCCAGCGATGGCCGGGCCCCCGCTTCGGCCGAGCCACCGGCCGGAGCCGGAGCACCGGCGAGCACCGCTTCGTCGTCGCCGGCGGCGGCCGGAGTAGCAGCACCGGGCGCAGCGGCTTCGGCCCCGGCGGCCTCGGCCTTTCCCGGCGCACTGCTCCCGGACTTGGCCGCCTTGGAAGCCTTCGCGCCCTTTCCGGTTGCTTCCTTCCCCGGCGCCTCGGAGTGCTCCGGGATGACGTAAGTGCCGTCCCGGATGGAATCCACCAGCCCGCGGTGTTGCCCCTTCACCAACTCCTGAAGGCGCTCGGTGGTATGCTCACCGGGCTTGTACGGCGTGCGCCGGCGGTCCACGATCCGGCCCTTCACGTAGATGACCGAATCAATCACGGGATGCTTCTCGCCGCGGTCCTCCGTCTGCACGTGATAGACGGTATCGCCGGACTTCACATCTGTGTTGTAGCCGAAGATCATGGTTGCGGTCCCCACAACTTGCAAATTCAGGAACCGAACGGGTATAGTGGCCTGTTCGATCCGCCTAAGGCGGCGCCATTATAACTAACCTCTCCCCTTTTCGGGAGAGGATAATGCGATGCCCGGTAACGGGAGAAAGTTAATCAGTGCCCGGCAGCTACCTGGAAAACTACCTGGCGATCCTGCTGCATGCGCTGTTCGCGGTGGTGATCGCCGGGGGCATGGTTGCGCTCTCGTCGCTGGTGGGGCAGCACGTCCCCACGCGCGCCAAGCTGATGCCTTACGAATCCGGCGTCGTGCCGGTGGGTGACACGCGGCAGCGGTTCAGCGTCAAGTTCTACCTGGTGGCCATGCTCTTCATTCTGTTCGACGTGGAGGCCGTGTTCCTTTATCCCTGGGCGGTGATCTTCAAAGAGTTGAAGATGTTCGGCTTCGTCGAGATGCTGATCTACATGCTGGTCATCTTCGCGGGCTTCTTTTACATCTGGAAGAAGGGCGCGCTGGACTGGTCGAGCAGCGAGCCCGAGGAATAGATGGCGAACCCGGAGCAAGATGCCCGCGACCCCAGGGTGCGGGCAAGATGCCCGCGCTCCCAGGTTGCGCTCCGGGTTGCCGGAACCACTGTTGATTCATGATTCCTGAAGAAATCCGGAGCTTCCCGGAAGCCTCAGCCCTGGAGGCGCACGACCCGGTGATCCTCGCCGGGGGCAAGTATGACCGCGGCGAGCTCACGCTGGAGGTGGCGCGCGAGCGGATCGTGGACGCCTGCCGGTGGTTCCGCACCCGCGGCTACAACCTGCTTTCCAGCATCACCGCCACCGACTGGTATCCGGTCGAGCCCCGCTTCCGCGTCGTCTATCATCTCTACTCCCTCGGCGAATTCAAGCGACTGCGCCTGGCGGCGCGGGTTTCAGGCGATGACCCACGCATTGATTCGGTGATCGCCGTGTGGCCCGCGGCAAACTGGTACGAGCGCGAAATGTTCGACCTGTTCGGCCTGCACTTCAACGGGCACCCCGAGCTGAAGCGTATCCTCATGCCGGAGGACTGGGAAGGCCATCCGCTGCGCAAGGACTATCCCATCGAGGGGATCCGCTGAGATGCCCGGCGCCGCCAGCCCGCCCGCCGCGTCGCGGAACATGGTCCTCAGCATGGGACCGCAGCACCCGTCCACGCACGGCGTGCTGCGTCTGATCCTCGAGCTGGACGGCGAAACAGTGGTGAAGTGCGTGCCGGAGATCGGCTACCTGCACACCGGCATCGAAAAGACCGCTGAGGGCAAGACGTACCATCAGACCATCACGCTGACCGACCGGATTGACTACCTCTGCCCGCTGACCAACAACCTCTGCTACGTGCTGGCGGTCGAGAAGCTGCTGGAACTGGAGGCGCCGCCGCGGGCGCGGTGGATCCGCGTGCTGCTCAACGAGCTGACGCGCCTGAACAGCCACCTGGTGTGGCTGGGCACGCACGCGATGGACGTCGGCGCCTTCACCGTGTTCCTGTACTGCTTCCGCGAGCGGGAAGAGATCCTGCGCATGTTCGAGATGGTGGCCGGCCAGCGGATGATGACCAGCTACTTCCGCGTCGGTGGGCTGGCGCTCGAGCCGCCCATCGGCTTCTTCGACCGGGTGCGCAAGTTCATCTCCTACTTCCCCGGCCGCGTGGACGAGTACGAGGCGCTGCTCACCAAGAACAGCATCTGGATCGGGCGCACCAAGGGAATCGGCTACATCAGCGCCGAAGACGCCATCGCCTGGGGCGTCACCGGACCTGCGGCGCGAGCCAGCGGCGTCACCTGGGACCTGCGCAAGGCCAACCCTTACAGCGGCTACGAGCAGTTCCAGTTCGAGGTGCCGGTCCGCCAGGAGGGCGACGTTTACGCGCGCTACCTGGTGCGCGTCGCCGAGATGCGCGAGAGCGTAAAGATCATCCGCCAGGCGCTGGAAGGCGTTCCGGAGGGACCGGTGCAGGCGCACGCACCGCACATCGTGCTGCCGGACCGCGAAAAAATGAAGACGGAGATGGAGGCCCTCATCTACCACTTCAAGATCGTCACCGAGGGCTTCCGCGTGCCGCCGGGCGAGGTCTACCAGGCGATCGAATCGCCGCGCGGCGAAATGGCTTACTACATCGTCAGCGACGGCACTTCCCATCCCTACCGGATGTATGTGCGCTCGCCCTCGTTTGCCGTGCTCCAGGCGCTGCCGCTCATGGCCGAGGGACGGCTGATCGCCGACGTCGTGGCCGTCATCGGCTCGATTGATATCGTCCTGGGAGAGATTGACCGGTAACCGGAAACGCATGCGCTTCAGCGACCCACTGGAAAAGCGGTTCGAAACGTTCCTGGCGCGCTACCCGGTGCGGCGCTCGGCGCTCGTTCCCATGCTGCTCTACGCCCAGGACGAGGTGGGCCATCTCTCGCCGGAAGTGGTCGCCGAGATCGCCTCGCGCCTGGCCCTGACCGTGCTGCAGGTGGAGGAGGTCATCGGCTACTACTCGATGCTGCGCCGCAAGCCGGCCGGACGCTATCACGTCCAGCTCTGCACCAACATTTCCTGCCTGCTGCGGGGCGCGTACATCCTCTACGAGCATGCTCAGAAGAAGCTGGGCATCGGCCACAAGGAAGTGACGCCGGACGGCATCTTTTCGCTCGAAGAGGTGGAGTGCATCGGCGCCTGCGCCTGGGCGCCGGCGCTGCAGGTGAATTACGACTATCACCACGAAGTCACTATCGAGCGCTTCGACGCGCTCATCGAAAGGCTGCGGAGCGCATCGCCGCAAAAGTAGCACAGGCAGGAAGGCCTGTGGCACGACCATGGGACACGAATTGGAAGTGAAGGTCATCAGCAAGCGGTTCGGGCTGCCGAACTCGGCTGCGATTGACACCTACCTGGCGCACGAGGGCTACGAGGCCCTGCGCAAGGCCCTGACGATGACGCCGGAAGCCATCGTCGAGGAGGTCAAGAAGTCGGCGCTGCGCGGGCGCGGCGGCGCGGGCTTCTCCACCGGGATGAAGTGGAGCTTTGTCCCGCGGCAGTCGCCCAAGCCCAAGTACATCGTCTGCAACGCCGACGAGAGCGAGCCGGGCACCTGCAAGGACCGGCTGCTGATGGAGTACGACCCGCACCAGGTGATCGAGGGCATGCTGATCGCCGGCTTGGCGGTAGATTCCCGCCAGGGCTACATTTATGTCCGGGGCGAGTACCGCTACCTGATTGACATCCTCGACCGCGCCATCGAAGAGGCCTACGCCCGCGGCTTCCTGGGCAAGAAAGTCGCCGGCAGCGATTTCAGCTTCGACTTGGCCACGCACACCGGCGCGGGCGCGTATGAGTGCGGCGAAGAGTCGGCGCTGCTCGAGTCGCTGGAAGGCAAGCGCGGCGTCCCGCGCATCCGGCCGCCCTTCCCGGCCGTGGCGGGCCTGTACCAGAGCCCGACGGTGCTGAACAACGTGGAAACGTACGCGTCGGTGCCGGCGATCATCCGCCAGGGCGCCGACTGGTACCACGCGCTGGGCACGCCGAAAAACGGCGGCACGCGGTTGTTCGTGCTCAGCGGCCACATCAACAACCCCGGCGTCTATGAGCTGCCGCTGGGCATCCCCCTGCGGCGGATCATCTACGAAGTGGGCGGCGGCGTTCCCAACGGCAAAAGCGTGAAGGCGGTAATCCCGGGCGGCTCGTCCACGCCCTTCATGACCGCCGACCAGCTCGACACGCCGATGGACTTCGATTCGCTCGCCAAGCTCGGCTCGTTCCTCGGCTCGGGCGGCGTCGTGGTGATGGACGAAGACACCTGCATGGTCGAGGTGGCGCTGCGCATCATGAAGTTTTACGCCCACGAGTCCTGCGGCTGGTGCATTCCCTGCCGTGAGGGCACCATGTGGCTGCACAAGCTGCTGGGACGCCTGCACCGCGGCGAGGGCGTGCACAGTGACGTGGACCTGGTCGGAGAGCTGGCCGGAAACATCCTGGGCCGCACCTTCTGCCCGCTGGGCGACGCCGCGGCGATGCCGACCATCAGCATCGTGAAGAATTTCCGGAGCGATTTCGAGGCGCACCTCGACGGCCAGCCCTGCCCCTTCGCCGGAAGGAGACAAGGAATTCTCACTCATGCCTGATCTGGTCAACCTGACAATTGACGCCAAGCCGGTCAGCGCCGCGGCCGGAACGCTGGTGATCGAAGCCGCCAAGCAGCAGGGGATCGAGGTGCCGTCGTTCTGCTACTACCCGGGCCTGGCGCTGCAGGCGGCCTGCCGGATGTGCGTGGTGGAGATCGAGAAGTTCCCCAAGCTGCAGACGGCCTGCACCGTGCCGGTGGCCGAGGGCATGGTGGTGCGCACCGACACCGACAAGGTGAAGGGCGCGCGCAAGTCCACGCTCGAGTTCCTGCTCACCAACCATCCGCTGGACTGCCCGGTCTGCGACAAGGGCGGCGAGTGCGAGCTGCAGGACATGGTGTTCCGCTACGGCGCCGGCGTCAGCCGCTTCCGCGAAGAAAAGCTGCACGTGGACGAAAAGCAGTGGTCGCCGGTGGTGTATTTCGACGCACCGCGCTGCATCCTCTGTTTCCGCTGCGTGCGGGTCTGCAGCGAGGGAATGGACGTGGCGGCGCTGGGCATCGTGAATCGCGGCGCGCACTCCGAGATCGCGCCCAACCATGGCGACCACCTGGAGTGCGAAGAATGCGGCGCCTGCATTGACATCTGCCCGGTGGGCGCGCTGACCAGCGGCTCGTACCGGCACCAGGCGCGGCCCTGGGAGATCCGCTACGTCCCCACCGTATGCACGCACTGCGGTGACGGCTGCAAGACCACGCTCAGCGTCCGCAACAACCACGTGCTGCGCGGCAACAACCGCGACCGCAGCGGCGTCAACGGGGAGTTCCTCTGTATCAAGGGACGCTACGCGTACGATTTTCTGCACCACCCCGGACGGCTGAAGCAGCCGCTGATGCGCCGCCCGGGCGATGCCCAACTTGCGCCGGTTTCCTGGGCCGAGGCGCTGGACGCCGTGGGCCTGCGCTTTCAGCAGGTCCGCACCGAGGGACGCCCGTTCGGCGTGGTCGGCTCCAGCCACCTGACCAACGAGGCGGCCTACTACCTGCAGAAGTTCGCCCGGGCCGGGCTCGGCACCAACAATATTGATCACCGGCGCAGCGCCGACTTCCCTGCGCTGCTCGACGCGCTCAGCGGCAGGGCGGCCCCCGGCGAAAAAACGTTGCGGCCGCTGGCCACCTCCGGCGATGTGCTGAACTCTCCGGCCATCCTGCTGATCGGCAACAATCCCACCGACCAGCACCCGCTGCTGGCCTGGAATATCCGGACCAACGTGCGGCACCGCCGCGCTCGCGTGTACATCATCAACCGGGAAAAGATCCAGCTCACGCGCCAGGCGGTGGCGTTCCGCCAGATCCAGCGGGGCGAAGAGGCCGCCGTGCTCGATTTTCTCGCCGGCCAGGACCACGCGCTGCCCGGCGCGCCGGACCGCCCAGGAACCCCATCGGACGAGTGGCACAGCTTCCGCGAGCGCCTGCGAAAAGAAAAAGACCTGGTGGTGCTGTTCGGCGCCGAGGTGAAGGGCGAAGACGTTCGGCGGCTGGTGCGGTTCGGCGATTCGCTCGAAGGGACTACGCGCTACATCGCGCTCGCCGACTTCAACAATTCCCGCGGCGCATCGGACATGGGCCTGCTGCCCGGCCTGTTGCCCGGATACGCCCCGGTCTCCGGCTCGCCCGGCCTGGCGCTCGATGAAATGATGGCCGCGGCCGAGCGCCGGGAGCTGAGCGCGCTCTACGTGGTCGGCGCCAATCCATTGAAGCGCTACCCGCTCCAGGCCGGCCAGACGTTCCTGGTGGTCCAGGACATGTTCTTCACCGAAACCGCGGAGCAGGCCGACGTCGTGCTGCCCGCCGCCAGTGTCTACGAGAACAGCGGCACCGTCACCAACACCTGCGGCGAGGTCCAGCGGCTGAAAAAGGCGCTGACCATCAACGGCGTCAAGCCCGACCTGGAGATCATCGGGCTGATCGCCCGCGAAATGGGGCTGGAAATCGGGCCGCCGCACCCCGACCAGATCTTCGAGGAGATCCGGCGGTCGGTGAAGGGCTAGGACCTGCCGTCCGCCACGCTGCTGCGGGGCGGCGCGGCGCCGACGGCGCCGCTGAACCTGGATGGAACCCGGGGGCGCGTGCCGTTCGCCGCGGTGAACGAGCGCCGCGACCTGATTTACTC
>JBKKAI010000744.1:0-7381 GCA_046714815.1 Terriglobia bacterium
TTATAACACACAGCACCAGACCTTCAGCCCCAATCAAGAGGACCTCCGCAGCCAGCACAGCCTGGGCAACACCCCTGACCGCCCGGAGGCCGGACCGGGATACCGCAGGATCCATCTGGCAACAAGACACAAAGGGCAGGTGGTACAGGCCAGAGACGGATATCACGCCGAACGATAAGCGCAGATGCGGTCCGAAGGCGGCTCGCCTCACCAGGTGACGCGGGGCGGCGGATGCGAGAAGGCCAGTAAAGGGAAAGCAACCGTGCCACCGTGATAAAACAAGGTCATGAAGTTTTGCATTCTATACGTTCTAGCTGCCGTGGCTCTATTGGGCACTCCTTCCCGGGCAGCCGCCCAAAACCGGGAATTCGAAGCGCTGCAAGCTCATTTCGAGCGGGTGGTCGGCCAGCGCTCCGATCGGCTCTTCAGCGGGATCACCACGGTCGAGCAGTGGGAACAGCGGAAGCGGAAGACCAGGGCCGCGCTGACGAAGATGCTTTGGCATGATTTGCGCTGGCCCGACACCCCGCCCCCCGCAACCATGACTCATCGAGAGGAGCTTCCGGGGTACACGATCGAGAACATCGTGATCGAGACTGCTCCCAAGCTGTTTCTGACCGCGAACCTGTACCTGCCCCGCGCCGGCCGCAAGCCGTATCCAGTGGTGCTTTATCAGTGCGGCCACGCGAATAAGAATCTGTACAAGCGGCACGGCGCATGGTTCGCCGCGAACGGAGTTGCCGCGCTCGTGATGGACAACATCGAGATGGGTGAGGTCGAATTCACCCATCACGGGGTTTACTCCAACGCCTGGTTTCACTGGTACAGCCGCGGCTTTTCTCCGCTCGCAGTCGAGCTGTTGAATGCACGCCGCGCAGTGGACTATTTAGCGGCGCGGCCCGATCTGGACCGCCTGCGCATCGGCGCGACAGGAAGATCCGGCGGCGGCATGACGACGTTCTTCCTGGCCGCGGTTGACGAACGGATCAAAGCCTCCGCTCCTGTGTCGGGAGCCGTATCAACCAACGGCTGGATCAAGCAGCGGCTGAGTGCGGCGCACTGCGATTGCCAGTATCCGGTCAACAGCTATGGCTTGCTTTACTCGGAGGTCGGCGCCCTGATCGCGCCGCGGCCGCAGTTGCTTTGCAACGCCGATGCCGACCGCGGATTTCCGATGGACGCGTTCACCGAGATGGCCGGAAAGATGAGGGAGGTCTACCGCCTTTACGGGGCGGACGGCGCTCTGCGAACAGCCATCACACCGGGGGGACACTCCGATACGGAGGCGATCCGGCTGCCGGTCTACTCGTTTTTTCTCAAGGAGTTCCTCGGCGTGGATACCCCCGTGACCCGCGAGGGCCCGGTAGAGGAACCGGCTGCCGGGCAGTTGGTCTGTCACCGCGATGGCCTGCCTCTGGACGAACGGCTGACGCGAATTGATGAGGAATTGATCCCGTTGCGCGCTGTTTCCCGGCGGCCGCTTCCGGCTCAGGCCCGGCAGCGAAGAATCGAGGAGCTCACGGCCGCGTTGCGCGACGAGGTCTTCCGGTATTACCCGGAGCAGCCAACACCACTCCAACCGCAGTGGAGTGAGCAGACGATGCTGCAAGGCCGGAGGATCCAAAGCGTCAGCTTCACTTCGTTCGAGGGGCTTCGTGTCAAAGGCGTTTATTCTCTTCCGGCCAACTCGCCGCCTTCCGCCAGGCTGCCGGCTGTCTTGCTTGTGGACCACCGGAAAGGCATTCCAGTCTGGGGCAATGAGCAGCCGCTGGAGCGCAACCAGTGGGGCGGCCGGGCCGTGCTGGTTGTCGAAACGCTGGATCGAGGAAGCCGGGCGCTCGAGCAGAATCTTCGCAGCTTCAGTGACAATGACGCCCTTCATCACATGAAGCGGCAGGCGATGGTGGCCGGCACGACCATCGAGTCAATGCAGGTTTACGAGATTCTACGGTCGCTGGAGTTGCTTCGGTCCTTGCCAGACGTCGATCCGGCCAGGATCACGATCGTCGGCAAGGGCGAGACCGGTGTGAACGGGATGTACGCGGCTCTGCTGGACGGCAACGTGCAGCGGGTGATCCTGAACTCGCCGACGGCTTCGCACAGGCAGGGGCCTCATTATCTCGGAATCCTCCGATACACCGACATCGCGGAGACAGCGGCTCTCCTGGCCGGTAAGTTGAGGATTTACGGAGAAGCGCCAGACCCTCTGCGCTCGGCCCCATTCTGCGGGTCGTTGAAGGATTGCCTGCGCTGATTGCGGGCCAACCTTCTTTGGATACAGGGTATCGTTACCGCCACACGGCGTAGGGCTCGGCGAAGCTGTGGCCGTTGAGAGAGGCGCGGCCGGCGCCGTTCTTGCGGAAGGCAACGGTGACGGTGCGGGCGCCAATCCGCACGCGGGCGCCCAGCGCGGTGTCCGACTCCTGCCGCTCGGCGGTCCACGGGCGCGCCTGGCCGGCCTTGTGAGGCACGATCACGGTCAGCAGCCCGAGCGCGCTGCGCGGCTCGACCGTGCCCGCCTCGACGTGCCACATGTTCGCGAACTGCGTTTCGGGCAGCGGCTGGTATCCGTCCCACTGGCGAAAGCGCAGGGCGATCGTGCCCGGCAGGTACTGTACGGCGACGCCGGCCTTCGGGCGCTCGACGCCGAGCCGCGACCGCTCGGCCTGCACCTCGAACGGCGCCAGCGCATGCAGCAGGAACTGGAAGGTCGCCGGCTGCACAGCCTCCAGGTCGTCGTACATCACGATCACGTCGGGCTTGGCGAAGACCACGTTGCGGCGAAAGCGCTTCAGGCGCCCCTCGTACGCAGCCGCCGCTTCGCCGGCAACGTAGTCGGCCTCGGCCGAAAAACTGTAATCAGCAATGCGCCCGAATGGGTCGGCCGACTTGCTCTGGCCCTTGCCGTCCACCAGCACCGCATTCTGCGCTTCGGTGCTCCACACCCACTTGGTGTGGAACGGGCTGCCATGCCAGTCGCGGAAAACGTTCGCGGGCAGCAAGGCTTCGCCGTAGGCGTTGAGCTGGAAACTGTTGTGCGGATTGTGGCCGTGGCTCTGCCGCCCGAAGGGGCTGGACTTGAACAGAAAATGCACGTCATCGCCGCTCGCCAGCAGTGTGTTATGCAGCGAAGCCACGCCGATCCCGCGAAACACGCGCGATGCCGGCAGGCCGGCCGGCATCGCAGCGGCCACGGGCGGGCGCGAGGCGTGCAGAAAGCCCATGATGCCGCGTTCGGGCTGGCCCTTCCACTGCTCGGTCCACCACTGCCAGTGGCCGTTGCCGGTCCGCCGCGCAAAATACTCGACGAACGAGCGCCAGGCCGGCGGCGGCTGGCGCGATGACAGGTCGCCGAAGCCGATATTGGGCGAACCCGGCACGCCGAGGTACAGCGCGAATGCGCCGGCGTTGGCCCAGAACGGTTTTTTGAATCCATCAATGCCCAGCGCCGACTCGGCAATATCCAGCCACCACACGACCTTGGTGATGTAGCCGGCCCAGTAGTTGAGCCCCTCGTGCCAGCCGCCGTCGTCGTCGGCCCACACCGGGTAGGCGGCGTAGAACGTGTTGACCGCGTGGTCCAGCCACTCGGCGGCCTGGGGCACATCCGGCTCGCCAAGGAAGGCGATGGCCGGCTCCGCCAGCTTGTGCCAGATGCGGTTGTTGTGGCTGCCGTAAGGCTTGTGGATGTGCGGGCCGCGGCGCAGCACGGCGTAGGCGTCGGCGCCGCGGCGCGCCCACACGCGGCGCACCAGCGCGCGCTCGTCTGCGCTGAGCATGTCCCAGGCCCAGTCGTAGGCGCGCGGCACGCGGTGCAGGATGGGCATGCCCGCTTCGTCGTTCAGCGCGAAATTCGTCGGCCCGTCCGGGTCCCACTTCGCCAGGTGCAGAATCCACTTCCGCGCCGCTTCGCCGTAGCGCCGCTCGCCGGTCATCAGGTAAACGAAGGCCAGGTTCTCGGCCTCCTCGCAGGCCTTGAGCGTCTGGACGCGGTTTGGCCACCAGTATTTGCGCATCGCCGGGTCGCGGGCGGTTCCCCGGTGTTCCGGCTCCGGCGTGGGCTCGGCCGCCAGCAGGCGATCGGCTTCATTCCGCAGCTCGCGAAAGATTCCATGCGGATCGGTCTGCGCCAGCGCCCGCAGCCGCGGCAGGTCCTCCGGGCGCAGAAACAGTCGTGGATGCCGGCTGGGAACGCGCTCGGCCTGCTCGGCGCGCGACGGCATCGGAAACGGCCCGGCGTCCACCGGAACCGTGAAGCTGCGCGTGACGCTCCAACCGGACTCCTCGCCCGCTTTCGTCGTGAACGAGTAGCGCCAGTAATACCTGCCCGCCGCGAGTGTCCGGTTATGCGTGTAGGTGACAAACGGAATTGCGCGCGCCTGCCCGGCGGCTGTGAAATCCGGACTGCGCGCCCACTGCACGGTGTAGGAAGCAGCCTCCGGCTCATGGAGCCATACCAGCGACGGCGGGTTCAGCGCCACGCCGGCGCCGTCCGCCGGTTTGTAGCCGTTTTCGCCGGGCTGCGCCGGCCGGTTGCTCACCACCGGCCCCGCCAGCGCGGTGGCGGCAAACACAAGCGCGATGAGAGCTTTCATCATTGCCGCCCTTCTCAGCCGGGGGCCGCGATCGCCGGCCGGCGCTTGCTGAAGCCGGTAGCCTGCTCAAACGCATGCGCCAGTTGCAGCACGCCCCATTCGTCCTGGTGTCTTCCGACGATCTGAAGTCCCACCGGCAAGCCCTCCGCCGTAAAGCCACCGGGCACCGAGATCGCCGGATTGCTGATGATCGAAATGTAGTAGCAGGATTTCATCCAATCAATGTACGTCTCCATCTTCACGCCCGCGATCTCGGTGACATAGGGCTGGCTGACGTCGAACGGCGGCGCCTGGGTCACCGGGAGGACCAGGAAGTCAAACTTTTCCATGAACGATCGGACGCGGTTGTAGAGCTGTGTTCTTTTAACCTCGGCCTCCGCCAGTTGAGAGCCGGTCAGCGCTCTTCCGCGTTCCACCTCCTGGATAATCGTCTCCTTGACCAGCGCGCGATGCTTACGCACGTTGTCGCTGTGCTGGAGCGCGAAATTCAAGGCGCGAAACACCTTGAACACCTGGTCGGCGTCGGCGAAGTCCGGTTCGGCGTCTTCGGTCACGCAGCCGAGATCCTCGAAGGTCTTGCGTTGCGCGTTCACGGTCTTGCTGATTGCCGGATCGAAGGGCAGCCCACCAAGGTCGCGGCACCAGGCGATCCGGACGTTCTTGAAATCGCGGCCGAGGGCGCCGTGAAAGCGCGCCGGCGATTCGGCGATGGCCAGCGGCGACCGCGCATCCGGTCCGGCGATGGCGCCCAGCAGCAGCGCCGCATCGGCGACCGTGCGCGCCATCGGGCCCAGCACGCTGAGCGTGTTCCAGGCCGATGACGTCGGCCAGCGCGGCACCCGGCCCGGCGCTGTGCGCAGGCCCACAACGTTGCAGAAGCTTGCCGGGTTGCGCAGCGAGCCGCCCGTGTCGCTGCCGTCGGCCAGCGGAACCATTCCGCAGATCAGCGCCACGGCCGCTCCCCCACTGCTTCCGCCGCAAGTCCGGTTGAGATCGTAGGGGTTGCGGGTTGCCCCAAACACCGGATTGAAGGTCTGCGAACCGGCGCCGAACTCCGGAGTGTTCGTCTTCCCGACGGTGATGGCGCCCGCCTGCCGGATACGCTGAATGATCAGGGCATCACGATCGGGCACATGATCCTTGAAAATGGGCGAGCCGTACGTGGTGCGAATCCCGAGCGTGTCCACCAGGTCCTTGTGCGCAACCGGGAGTCCGTGCAGGGGCCCGAGCCGCCCGCCGCGGGCTGCGGCCTCGTCGGCTTTTCGCGCCTGCTCCAGCGCCTGTTCGGCCACCAGCGTGACGATCGCGTTGACCTTGGGATTCACCCGCCCGATCTGCTCGAGGTGGGCCGCCATCACCTCGCGGGCCGACAACTCTTTTCGCCGAATCCGCCGGGCCATCTCCACGGCGGCGAGAAAGCAGATCTCGTTTGCGGCGGCAGGCGGGGCGGGCCGCGCGGTTCGCGAGCGTCGCTCGAAGCCCGCAGCCGCTGCGCCGCCGAAAAGCTTTCCGGCCTCGCGCCGGGTCAGAGAGGGATCTTTCATGGGGGTTTCCGCGGCAGCCCGAAGCGTTCGCTCCGGGCTGCCGCGCCCATTATATTTCAGGGGCCTTCCTACCCGAACATGTTACGCAGCACGAACAGGACGTTCGCCGGCCGCTCGGCCAGGCGCCGCATGAACCACGGGAACCAATGACTGCCATAGGCGATCAGGACTGTAGACCCCCATCCCTCGCGAGCCAGCCGAAGCTGCTCGCCGCGCTGGATGCCGTAGAGCATCTGGAACTCGAAGGCATCCTTGCCGATGCCCGTCGCCGCCGCCAGCTCCTCGGTGCGGCGGATCAGCTTGCGATCGTGCGTGGCGATCGCCGTCCGGACGCCGGCCCGCCGCGCCTCGCCGCTTAACAGTTTTTTTGTCAGCGCGAAGTAGTTTTCGTCCACGTCTCTCTTGCGCGGATACGCGATCTCGGGCGGCTCACGATAGGCGCCCTTGACCAGCCGAATGGCCGCCCCAAGCGGAATCAAGGAATCGAGGTCGGCCGCGGTCCGATACAGGTAGGCCTGCAGGCACACGCCCACATTGGGGTAAGCCGCTCGGGCGCGGCGATACAGCGCGAGAGTTGCGTCCACGTAGTTGCTGGCTTCCATGTCAATCCACACGGTGCTGTCGCGGCCGGCGCAGCGGATGACCTTTTCGAGATTGCCATAGCAGAGCTCCGGATCGAGGTCCAGGCCCAGTTGGGTGAGCTTTACGGACACCTCGGTGGGCAGCCCCAGCGTGACGATTCGCCGCAGCACCTGCTCGTAGTGCGCTGCCACGGCATCGGCTTCGGCTTTGTCGGTGATGTTCTCGCCCAGCACCGTGAAGACCGTGGAAATCCCAAGTTCTTTGAGCCTGCCCGCGGCCGCCAGCGCGTCCTCGGCATTCTCGCCCGGCATGAAGCGCGAAACGGTGCGCCGGACAAACCAATAGCGTGGTGCGCGCTCGCGCAACCACCGGCTCTGCGAGCCGGCCAGCAGGACACTGCGCATCACAGCCACGGCCGGTCCTTCCGTTTATGGACAGTCACAGCGGGCGGCCGCGATAGGTCTCCAAATCTTCGCGACTCATTTCTTCAGCGGGGACGAGGCGATAGTGTTTCTCGGAAACGACCGAGATCCCCTTTTCGCCCTGCTCGAATGCAAAGAGGGCAATCAAATCAGTGCCTATGAATTGGGCGCCGATCGGTTGGCAAATCAGCGACGGAAATCTGGCGGCGCAGAGCGCCTGGTCCTGCTCGATCTGCAC
>JBKKAI010000745.1:0-5088 GCA_046714815.1 Terriglobia bacterium
CAACCGAGGCGGGCAAGATGCCCGCGCTCCCAGGCTCCGCACATCGCTCGGAACGCTTAGTGAACGGCATTGGGTCTGGCGCGGATTCCACACAGGCAGGTGCAAGCGTGAAGATTGAGACACTGGCGGTTCATGCCGGCCACGCGGTGGATCCGGCCTCGGGCGCCCTCGCGCCGCCGATTGTGCTGGCGACCAATTTCCAGCGGGCGGAGGACGGCGCTTTCCCGCACGGTTTTATTTATTCCCGCGCCGACAACCCCAACCGCCAGGCGCTGGAGCGCGCATTGGCCACGCTCGAAGGCGGCGCGGCCGCGGCCGCTTTCGCCTCCGGGTCGGCGGCGAGCATGAGCATCTTCCAGGCGCTTTCGCCCGGCGACCATGTCGTCGCCACGGCAGGTTTCTACGGGACGGGGAAACTGCTCCAGGACGTCTTCCTCCGATGGGGCCTCGAGGCGAGCCTGGTAGACACCAGTGACATCGCCAACGTGGAGGCCGCCATCCGGCCCAATACCCGGCTGGTCTGGGTGGAAACGCCGGCGAACCCGCAGCTCCAGGTGACCGATATCGAGAAGGTAGCGAAACTGACGCACGCGGCGGGCGCGCTCTGCGCCTGCGACAACACCGTCGCGACGCCGGTCCTGCAGCGGCCGCTCGACCTCGGCGCCGACCTGGTGATGCACTCCACTACCAAGTACCTGGGCGGCCACAGCGACGTGCTGGGCGGCGCGGTGGTGTCCAAAGCGGATGACGAGTTTTTCCAGCGCATCAAGCTGCTGCAGGCCGCCGGCGGCGCCGTGCCGTCGCCCTTCGAATGCTGGCTGGTGGTGCGCGGCATTCGCACGCTGCCTTACCGGGTGCGCGCGCACTCGGCCAATGCGCTGGCCGTGGCGCGGTTCCTCGAAGGGCAGGCGGGGGTGGAAAAAGTGCTCTACCCCGGCCTGGAGAAGAACCCCGGATACGCGGTTGCTTCGCGGCAGATGTCGCTTTGCGGAGGGCTGCTGTCCATTCTGGTGAAGGGCGGCCGCCAGGAAGCTCTCGCCATCGCCGCCAAGGTGCGGCTGTTTACGCGCGCCACCAGCCTGGGCGGAACCGAAAGCCTGATCGAGCACCGCGCCTCGGTGGAAGCGCCCGGTTCCGGCACGCCGGAGAACCTCCTGCGCCTCTCGATCGGCCTCGAGCATCCTGACGACCTGATCGCCGACCTGGCGCAGGCCCTGGCCTGAACGCGGCTTAACCTCGATCGGTGCTGGGAGATGGACATGAAAATGACACTCGTGGTTCTGCTGGCGTCGGGCTTGATTCTGGTTCCCGCGTCCTCGGCCCGGCCCGGCTCCCGCCCGGGCGCGGATGACAAGAACAAGAAAGAAGAGAAGAAGAAGGACAAGAAAGAGAAAAAGTCATCGGAAGAAGCCGAAGGGCCGGCCGAATCCAAGGACCTCAACCGCGAAATGACCCGCATCGTCCGCGAGCTGCAATTTGCCATGGAGGGCGGCTCGGCCCGCGCGCTGCTCTCGCTCATAGACCCGGCAAAGTTCGATGATTACCCGCGATTCGAAGACATGGTCGAGCGGCTGATGCGCGAGGACACTCTCCGGGCGCATTTTCGCCAGGTGACCAGTTCCGCCCAGGCCGCCGAGGGCCGGGGACAGAGCATCCTGGACGCGGAGATGGGGTTGTCGCGGAAAGACGCGAGCGGCCAGGTGCTGCGCCGCCGCCAGCAACTGACGCTCGATTTCGAGCGCACGCGCCGCGGCTGGCGCATCACCAACATCACGCCGCGCAATTACTTCGAGCCACTCTGAACCGGCACGCACAGTGCTGGAAGGCCGGACCTGCAGGTCCGGCGCAGTCCTGGAGGACTGCCCCACAATTTCCGTATGGTAGACTCTCCGGTCTTGAATGCTCCTCAGATTCGTCCGGCGCTCGATCGCTCGGTGGGTTTTCTCGACGCGACGGCGATGGTAGTTGGCACGATTGTCGGCGCCTCGATCTTCGTACAGCCGGCCGAGATCAGCCGGCTTGTGCCGAGCGTTCCGGGAATGTTGCTGGTATGGCTCCTGGCCGGCATCCTGACGTTGTGCGGGGCCCTGGTTTGCGCCGAGCTGGCTTCGGCGTTTCCACGCACCGGCGGGGTTTACGTTTTTCTCAGGGAGAGCATGTCGCCCGCGCTCGGCTTCCTGTGGGGCTGGGCAATGTTCTGGAGCGTGCACTCCGGAATCATCGCCGCCACGGCGGTCATCTTTGCCCGCTACGTAGGGTTTTTCGCGCCGCTCGATGACCTCGGGCTGCGGATTGTGGCGATAGCCGGCATCCTGGTTTTCTCAGCCGTAAACTACTTCGGCGTCCGATCTGGGAGTGTCGTGCAAACAGTCGTCACGGCAGCGAAGATTCTGGCCATCGTGCTCATCCTTCTGCTGGTCCTGGTTCTCCGGCTGGCCGGCGCCGGCCCCGCGGCAGCAGCGAGCGCAGCGCCTCCCGTGGCGATTCGCGAATTTGTCCTGGCGATCTGCGCTGGCCTGTTTGCCTACGGCGGCTGGCACCTGGTGACGTACTCCGCCGAAGAGACACGCAACCCGGCCAGGACCATCCCGCGGGCCCTGATGATCGGAACCTTCACCGTCACCGCCTGCTATCTCGCGCTGAATGCCGCCTACCTGTACGTGCTGCCACTGGAGCGGATCATTGCCTCGCGGCACGTGGCGGCCGATGCCGCGAGTGCGCTTGTCGGATCGGGGGGCGCAGCGGCCGTCTCCGTTCTGGTAATCGTCTCTGCGGTCGGCGTTCTCAACGGCGTCATACTGTCCGGGCCGCGGGTGTACCTGGCGATGGCGCAGGACCGTCTGGCGTTTCGTTGGATGGGCGCGGTCCATCCGCGCTTCCGCACACCCTGGGCCGCGATTCTTGTGCAAGCGCTTTGGTCGTCCGTGCTGGTCGCCACCGGCACCTATCGCGCTTTGTTTACCCGGGTGATCTACACGGAATGGCTGTTTTTCGCGCTGATGACGATCGGCCTGTTCCGGCTGCGCCGGACGGCCGGCTATGCGCCGCCTTATCGCGCCTGGGGCTATCCGTTCGTTCCGCTGGTGTTTATCATTTCGTCCCTGGTCGTCGTTTTCTACCAGGTAACGGCCGATCCGTGGGAATGCTCGAAGGGTCTTCTGTTGGTCGCCGCCGGTTTGCCTGCTTATTTTCTCTGGGTGCGCAAAGGCGCCCCTTCGGGAGCGGGTACGGATGCCCATCATTGATTTTCATAACCACTACTATCCCCCGGTTTATCTTGAGGCGCTGCAGGCCGGATCGAGCGCCGTGCGCGTGACGGTGGATGACGAGGGGAATCCGCGCCTGCACTATCCCGGCGATTACAACATCGCCGTGCGCGGCCATCGGGACATTGATTTTCGCGAGCAGGTGCTGGCCGAGCGGGGCGTTGATACGCAGGTGTTGACATTGACGACGCCCGGCACGCACGTCGAATCCCCGGCCACGGCGGCCAGGTTCGCCGGCATGGTGAATGACGCCTTGGCGTCCATCGTCCGCGCCAAGGGCGGGCGTTTTGCGGCTCTGGCCACGCTGCCCCTCAACGATCCGCGGGCGTCGGTGAAGGAGATGGAGCGCGCGTGCGGGCAGCTCGGCTTTCGGGGCGCCATGCTGTTCAGCAACGTCAACGGCGTGGCGTTAAGCGACCAGCGCTTCTGGCCGCTGTACGAAACGGCCAACGATCTGGAAGCGGCGCTTTTCATTCACCCAACGAACCCGGTGGGCGTGGAAGCGATGACCGAGTTCTGGCTGATGCCGCTGGTCGGCTTCCTTTTCGATACGACGCTGGCAGCGTCCAAGCTGGTTTTCAGCGGGGTCGTCGAGCGCTTTCCCAAAATCAACTGGGTTCTCGGGCACCTCGGCGGGGCGATCCCGTACCTCGCCGAACGGCTGGACCGCGGGTTTCACGCTTTCCGCGAGTGCCGGCTCAACATCTCGCGGCCTCCGAGCGAATACCTCGCCCGTTTCTATTACGACACCGTCAATTTCGACGAGCGCGCCCTGCAGTTGGCGATCGCCTTTGCCGGCGCCGATCACATCCTGGCCGGCAGCGACTACCCCCATCAGATCGGAAGCATCGAGCTGATGCTCGGCAGCCTCCGTGCGCTGAATATCTCCGCGCAAGACAAGGCCAATATCCTGGGGAACAATGCGGCGCGACTGTTGGCCCTCGGCCGGGGGCCTTCGTGACCGGCCCCCGCAGGCGGCTGCCCGCGGCGGGGTGGTTGGTGTAAACTCGCAAATGACCCGGTGGCCCCGGGGGCCTCCCGGAAGCGAAGAGAGGCGTTCATTTCTCCGATGCGAAAGCTGCTGGCTTTCTTCCTGGCAACCGCGAGCGTGGCCGGGGCCGCCGATCCGCGGGCCGAATTCTTCGAGCTGCGCGTGCGGCCGGTGCTGGCCAGGCACTGCTACGCCTGCCACACGGCGGCCCCCGCGAAGGCGGCGATGGCCGGGCTGGAGCTGAGCACGCGCGAAGGCCTGAGGAAGGGGGGGCAGTCGGGTCCGGTGGTGCGCGCCGGGGACCCGGACAACAGTCTGCTCATCCAGGCGGTGCGGCAGACCCACGAGCGTTTCAAGATGCCGCCCACAGGGAAGCTGGCGGAGGCCGAGATCGCCGGCCTGGTGGCGTGGGTTCGCGACGGCGCGTTCTGGCCCGATCGGGGCGCCAATGGCGATAAGGACTTTGCCGCTGCCGAACCAAAGGCGCCGGGGCCAGACGTCCCCGGCGGGGCCGGCGGGCGAATCACCGCCGATCCGCGGGCGTGGTGGGCGTTTCAGCCGGTCCGCAAGCCGGCTCCGCCGCCGGTGAAGAATGCTCGTTGGGCGCACACCGCGATTGACCGCTTCATTCTCGCCCGGCTCCAGGAGAAGGGGTTGCAGCCGGCGGAGCCGGCCGACCGGAGGACTTGGCTGCGCCGCGCGTCCTACGACCTGACCGGCCTGCCGCCGACGCCCGATGAGATGGACGCCTTCCGGAACGACCGTTCGCCCGATGCGCGCGCAAAAGTGATTGGCCGGCTGCTCGCTTCGCCGCGATACGGCGAGCGCTGG
>JBKKAI010000746.1:0-10811 GCA_046714815.1 Terriglobia bacterium
CGAATACGGCCGCCGCGCGCGGCGCGATCGCGCTCGCCAACGACTGGCTGCGCCAGGGCTTTGCTGCGCAGGGATGAGTTCCGATGACCGTTCCCACTGCTTCCCGTTTGAAGGCCTGGCCAAGCCTGCCCCTTGAGGCTTGGCGTGAGACGTACGCGACAGTGCACTTGTGGACGCAGATCGTCGGCAAGATTCGGCTCGCCCAAAGTCCCTGGTTGAATCACTCCTGGCATGTCACGTTGTACCCGACAGCTACAGGCCTGACCACGTCGTTCATCCCCTACGGCACCCGAGCGTTCCAGATCGATTTCGACTTTCTGCAACATCAACTGACGGTGCGGTCGAGCGAGGGCGGCAGCGGTAATATTGTGCTGGAGCCGCAGTCAGTGGCAACGTTCTACAAGCGCCTCATGGAGGAGATGCGCGCGCTCGATCTCCATGTGAAGATCCACGGGAAACCTAACGAGATTGCTGACGCCATTCCCTTCGACCAGGACGACACGCACCGAGCGTACGATCCGGAGTATGCGAATCGGTTCTGGCGAGTCCTCGTGCAGGCGGACCGCGTATTCAATGAGTTTCGCGCGCGGTTCATCGGGAAGTGCAGCCCGGTGCACTTTTTCTGGGGCGCCCCCGACCTGGCGGTCACTCGGTTCTCCGGGCGAAGGGCTCCTCAACATCCGGGCGGAATCCCGAATCTGCCGGACTGGGTGACACGAGAAGCGTACTCGCACGAAGTAAGCAGTTGCGGTTTTTGGCCAGGCGGGGACCCGATTCCCTATGCCGCGTTCTATTCCTATGCCTATCCGGAACCGGCAGGGTTCGCCAAGGCGACGGTCAGACCGGGCGAGGCTTTCTACAGCACCGATCTTCGGGAGTTCATTCTGCCGTATGACGTGGTCCGGGAGTCGGAGTCCCCCGACGACACCCTGCTCGACTTTCTTCAGACGACGTATGAAGCCGCAGCCGATTTGGCGAAGTGGGATCGCGGGTCGCTGGAACGCGAGCCCGATCCGACGAGCGCGGTCTAAACTAGCGTAGTTCGCCGGCGGCGGGGCGCGGGCCGCCGCGGGACCAGCCGAGCAGGGCGTCGAAGGCGGCGCCGGTGCGCGGCGCGCTGATGTTGCAGTGGCCGCGCTCGGCGACGTAACCGGCGACGAACAGGTCCTGGGCGCCGGCCAGCGCCGCAATCACATCGTAAGAATTCACGTGCCGCGCGATCACCAACTGGTCGTAGGTGGTGTGCACGGTCAGGACCGGCCGTGTGATGCGCCCGGTCGGCGTGTAGTTCTGCCGCAGGTAGTCGCGGGCCTTCGGATCGGCCGGGTAGCGCTTCACCCCGCGATTGATCGCGGGGTCGTCGCCGAAGCCGGTGTAAATCGTGTTGCGGTTATCGAAGGCGTTGCCGCCGGCGCGCCGCTCCATCTCCTTGAGGATGTTCTGGAAAAAAGCCAGCACCCCGGGCAGCTCCTCGGCCGTGCCCACTTCGAATCGCCGCGCGAACACCGCCGCCTTTTCCGGCGACTCCTTGATGGCCGCGCGGATTTTCGCCGGCGCCTCGGAGGTGTCGGCCGGAATACTCACCGCCGGCCCCAGCGTACCGGGGAAAAGATACTCGAACGTTACGACCATGTCGAACACGCGGTCTTCAAAAAAGTCGAGGGCCGGCGAGAGCGGGCCGCACATTGGCAAGCCGCCCTTGTACACGTCCGGGAAGCGCTCCATCGCGGCGATGGTGATGAAGCCGCCCATCGAGTGCCCGGTGATGTAGGTCTCGCCCGGCTTGCCGTATTTGGAAACGAAGTGGCGGCGCAGCGCCTCGGTGTCTTCCAGCGCTTCCTTGACCGCCCAGCCCTGCGCGCGGTAGTCCGATTGCGCGAAAGCGAAGCCGCGGGAGAGGAACACGTCGCGCAGAGCTTTCGCACGCGGGTTGTCGTGGTTGGCCGGCGGGCTGCCGGCGGTCTGGTAGCCGTGGCAGTACATCACCAGCCCGCCATTCTTCCAGCCGGCGGGAACATCAATGCGGAAGGACGCCCCGTTGATCTTGCCGGACTCGATGCTCGATAAACCCAGGGCTCCAGCCGCCGGAAGGGGCGCGCCCTGGAAGGCCATGGCGTTCCAGGCAAACAGCAGCAGCGGAAGAACGGTTCTCATGGGGTGCGACATGCCAGCAACTATAATCCAGGCGTGCCGCTGCGGATCATCATCTTCGCGCGCACGCCGCAAGCGGGGCGTGTGAAGACGCGGCTGATCGGCCGCCTGACGGCGGAGCAGGCACGGCAACTGCACGTGGCCATGATCGCCGACACGCTGGCGCTGGTGGCCGCCGTCCCCGCCGGCGCCGCCGGCAGCGCCGACAGCGATGTCACGCGGCAGATCCTGTTCAGCGACGACGTGCCGCCGATGGAGCTGCCGCCGGGCGTCACTGCCGGAGGGCAGGCGCGCGGTGATCTGGGCGCAAGGCTGGCCGCGGCCATCGAGCGGGCCTTCACCGAAGGCGTGCGGAAGGTCATCATTCTCGGCAGCGACAGCCCGCACCTGCCCGCCGCGCGCCTCGCCGAAGCCACCGGCGCGCTGGACGCAGCCGACGTCGTTCTCGGTCCGGCCGATGATGGCGGGTTTTACCTGGTTGGAGTGCGCATCGGTGTGCCGCCGCGCGAGATCTTCAAGGACATCGAGTGGGGCAGCGCCCGCGCCTTCGACCAGGCGCTGGCGGCCGCGAGCGCCGCCGGGCTTTCCACCGCGACACTCGAGCGCTTTTATGATCTCGATGAGTGGCCGGACCTCGAGCGGCTGGCGCGCGAGGACCGGTGGGCGCCGCAAACGCGCGCGTTGCTCGCGCGCCTGGCGGGCTGAAGAACCGCGCACAGGCTCGCCGCGGCGAGCCTGTGCCACACTACGGCGCCACGCAGGCGAAACTTGTGGCGTCGTCCATACTGCCGCCCTGATGCTTGGCCACCTGCGGGTAGGGACAGAGAGGGCGCGTGCGAACGGCTTTACCGTCCACCATCCTCGATCCGACGATGCTCTCCGGCGCCACACCCTTTTCGACCCACTGGACCAGCGGCGACAGCGCGTCGAAATTGCTCGGCCCCACGCCGCCGCCGCAATGGAACATGCCGGGAACCATGAACAGCCGGAAAAAGTCGGTGGTCGAAGGGCCCATGCGCTCGACCACGTCTTGGTAGTAGCCGATCCCCATCAGCGGATTCAGAGCGGGATCGGCCCAGCCGAAATACATCAGGATCTTGCTTCCGCGCGCGCGGAAGCGCGACAGGTTCGGATCGGTGGCATCGAGAACGCCGTGAATCCACTCCATCCGATCCGGGTCGGTCTCGAAGTTGAGCTGCCTCCAGTCGTAGCTTGGGTCGGGGCGGCCAAAGGCCATGTAACGCAGGAAGCTTTCGGAAAACATCACGGCCGTGGTGGGAGCGTTGTCGCGCACAATCCAGCCGTCCCAGCCGCTTCGCGCTCCTTTCGGGCCGGGGGCGAGGATTTCAGCGCCGACCGGCTGGCCCGGGAAGAACTGCTTTCCATGGCGGACCACGCCGCCGTAGATTTTCTCGAGCGCCTTGATCTGCGCGACGGTGAAGCAGTCGGGGCCGTCGGCGTCTGCGGCGCAGGCCGGCAGGTCCCGCGCCGGCTGGAAGGCGCAGCGGCGGGGGTCGTCAATCAGACCGTCGGTGAGGCCGTCCTGGCCGTCGCATTTCGCCATCACCTTTTCGGAAAGCAGCTTGAGCTTTCCCGTGGGGATAGGCCCGGCGAGCAGCGCCTTGCCGTTCCAGGCGGCCGAGATCATTGTGCCGGTGAAATTCAGCACCGGCGCGCCGACCACGATCCCGTCGAAGTCGTCAGGGAAGCGCTGCGCCGACATCAGGCCCTGGCGGCCGCCGGTCGAGCAACCGTCGAAGTACGAGCGCTCGAGCGGGTCGAGATAGTACGCCTGGGCGATCCGCTTGGCGGTGAGCGCGGTGACGTGCACGGCGCGGTAGGCGTAATCGAGCAGCTTCTGCCGGTCCACGGCGAAGCTCGCCAGCGGCTCGATCGCGCCATCGTGCCCGGTGTCGGTGGCGGTGACGGCGAATCCCTGCCGGAGAACGCTGTCGCGCCTGGGGGAACGTCCGGGGATCGAGCCGGCAAAGCCGCCGTTGCCGAACATGATCATCTTTCGATTCCAGGACGCCGGCAGGCTTACCTCAAACCGAACCTGCGGCAGCACCTGGCCGGTGACGCGGCAGTGCTCCGGCGTTTCCGCTGCGGCGGGAACCACCGTCGCGCTGATGATCGTGAACTCGTAGCCGGTGAGGCTGTGCAGGTCGTCGCAGGCGAGCTTGGTTTTCGCGGGAAGATCCGCGGCGGCCAGCGCCAGCCATGCGGCCGCCATTGCCCAAAGGCGCCGCGCGCTCATCGGTCGTCTCATGATTCCTCCTTCAGACCTGAACTTTTGACTTGAAGAACTCCACGGTGAGCCGCAAGCCCTCTTCGAGTGGTACACGCGGCTCCCAGCCGAGCAGCTCCCGCGCGCGAGAGATGTCGGGACAGCGCTGCCTGGGGTCGTCCTCCGGCATCGGCCGGAATTCAATCCTGGAGGCCGTGCCTGTCAAGGACTGAATCATTCGCGCAAATTCCAAGATCGTGATCTCGCGCGGATTGCCGAGATTGATGGGCAGGCCCTCGGCGGGCCCGCCCGCCTCCATGGCGCGTGCGATGCCCTCCACCAGGTCGCTGACGTAACAGAAGCTGCGCGTCTGGGAGCCGTCGCCGAAAACGGTGAGCGGATTGCCCGCCAGCGCCTGGCCGGCCAGGTTAGGCACCACGCGGCCGTCTCCCAGCTTCATCCGCGGGCCATAGGTGTTGAAGATGCGAATCAGGCGCGTGTCCAGGGAGCGGTAACGGCGCCAGGCCATGGTCAGCGCTTCGGCGTAGCGCTTGGACTCGTCGTAGACCGAGCGCGGCCCGATCGGGTTGACGTTTCCCCAGTAAGTTTCCGGCTGCGGGTGAACCAGCGGGTCGCCATAGCATTCCGAGGTGGAAGCCTGGAGAAAGCGCGCCGATTTTTCCTCGGCCAGGCGCAGCGCGTTCTCGGCGCCGCGCGAGCCCACCCGCAGTGTTTCCAGGCCCAGGCGCATATAGTCGAGCGGGCTGGCCGGCGAGGCCAGGTTCAGCACCCAGTCCACCGGGCCGTCCACGCGGATCGGTTCGGTGATGTCGTGCCGCACCAGGCGCAGGCCGCGGTGGCCGGCGGCGTGCGCCAGGTTGTCCGCCGAGCCGGTGATGAAGTTGTCGAGCGCCACCACCTCATCGCCGCGGCCAAGGAAATAGTCGCAGAGGTGCGAGCCGATGAATCCGGCGCCGCCGGTCAGAACGATGCGCATAGGCCCTAGTGGCAGTTTGTCACAGCCCCGGCAAAGTTTTTGCGACTTTTCGTTTTCCCGGACCATCGAATCCTGTAGAGTGGGAAAAATGCGGCCCGATTTGAATGACACGGCCGGGAGACACGGTTGACAAGCTGCAAGAAGCTGCTGGCTGAGCTTTCCAACTATCTCGACGAGGACCTGGACCCCGGGCTCAGGCAGGAGCTGGAAGTTCACCTCAAGGCCTGCCCCGATTGTTGGGTGGTCTGCGATACCACGCGCAAAACCATCCAGATCTTCCGTGGCAACGAACCCTACCCCATGCCCGACGACGTGAAGGAGCGCCTGGCCGCGGCGCTGCGCGCTAAAGCCGGTTCCAAGTTGTAGAGTCAGGCCCGCAACCTGGAACTTTGAACTTGGAACCGGGGACTTGTCGCGGTTATGCTGCCGGGATGCGCCGAAGAAACTTCCTCAAGAACGCCGCCGGAGCCGGAGCGGGCCTGGCCGTTAGCGGCAGGACAGCCGCGGCCGCGCCGCAGTCCGCGAGGCCGCCGTCGGGCAACATAAAAAAAGGCATCAGCATCTGGCTGTTCCCGCGCGACAAACCGATCCGCGAGGCCCTGCGGCTCTCGCGCGAAGCCGGCTTCGAGGGCATCGAGCTGGCCTTCTATGAAAAAGGCGAAATCAGCTTCGACTCGCACCCCGACCAGATGCGCAAGCTGGTGGAAGAGGCCCGCTCGGTAGGCATCGAGATCGTCAGCCTGGCCACCGGTGAGCTCTGGAACTACCCGCTGTCGAGCGACGACCCGGCCCGCCGTGACCGAGGCAAGGCCATCATCGGGAAGATGCTCGAGCTGGCCCAGGGCCTGGGCGTGGATTCGATCCTGGTGGTGCCCGCGCTGGTTGGCCGCGCCACCGGCCCGGAGGCCGGCAGCATGGTCGTGCGTTATGAGACCGCCTGGCAGCGCTCCAGCGAAGCGATTCGCGAGTTGATGCCGTTGGCCGAAAAGCACAAGGTGACCATCTCCATTGAGAATGTCTGGAACAAGTTTCTGCTGTCGCCGCTCGAGATGCGCGCCTATGTGGACCAGTTCCGCAGCCCCTGGGTGCAGGCCCATCTGGACATCGGCAACGTGCTGCGCTTCGGCTATGCCCAGGACTGGATCCTGACAATGGGCCCGCGCATCAAGCGTGTCCACGTGAAGGACTACAACGTGCAGCGCGACACCTTCGTCAACCTGCTGGAAGGCGACCTGGACTGGAAGGCGGCGATGGCCGCGCTGCGCCAGGTGAATTTCCGCGGCCACCTCATCGCCGAGCTTTCCCATCACCGCCAGGCGCCCGACCTGATCCTCTGGAACACCTCGAAGGCGTTTGACTACATCCTGGCGTTGTGAGCAGCAGGAGTCCCTGGGAGCGCGGGCATCTTGCCCGCAACCGGATCTGTTTCAACAAAGGCGGGCGGGACATGAAAAGGCTCGTCCCGAATACCAACACCCCGTGCCCGCCCTGGCCGCCGAGCCCCCGCGCTCGGCGGAAGGCTACTGTGTCGCGCCGCTCGAGTCGCTTATGCGCTTGAAGCTCACCAGCTTCCGTGACAAGGATCGCGTACACGTCAGGGACCTGCTGGAAGTCGGCCTGATCTCTTCCGAAATCGAAAAGACTCTGCCCGCGGACCTCCGGCAACGCCTCCAGCAGTTGAAGGACACGCCGCAGGGTTGACCTGCCCGCCTTTCTCCTTCCGGCCTTCAGCAGGCCGTGTGGCACAGGCATTCCTGCCTGTGCGGGGTTTTCCGGCTGCCGGCTGCGCAACCGGTGTTAGTCTGGGGCCATGCGCCTGCGGATCCTGCTCGCTTCGCTCGCCATCACCGCTGCGGCCCAGGTGGCCGAGCCGCCCAAAACCACCTTCGAAGAGCGGCCGGCGTGGGTGCTGGCCAATGGCGCGATCGAGCTGCTGGTGCTGCCCAAGGGCGCCACGCTGGCCAACCTTGCGCTGCTCGACGACCCCGAGAAGCTGAGCCCGATGTGGAATCCCGCGCGGATGGCGCGTGAAGCGGGCCAGAAGTCCGGCTTCGGCGACGGCACGGGGCACTTTGTGTGTGTGGACGGGTTCGGGCCGGTCTCGGCCGAAGAGCAGGCGGCGGGCCTGCGCGGCCACGGCGAAGCGCATCGCCTTCCGTTCGAGGTGCGCCGCTTCGGCAAGCAGGGCGCGACGACAGCGCTCGAGCTCTCGACGACTCTTCCCGTTGTCCAGGAGCATCTGACGCGCACGGTGCGCCTGGTGGACGGCGAGAACGTCGTCTACGTCCACTCGCGCCTGGAAAGCCTGCTGGGCTTTGACCGGCCGGTGTTCTGGGCCGAGCATGCCACGATCGGCTCACCGTTCCTCGAGCCGGGCGTCACCGTCGTGGACATGCCGGCGACCCGCGCCAAGACCCGCCCGTACGAGCCGAGAGAGAGGGGACTGCCGCACCGGCTTCCGTCCGACAAGGAGTTCACCTGGCCGCACGCGCCGGCGCTGAGCGGCGGGACGGTGGACCTGCGTGCCGCGCCCGCTGAGCCCAACTCGGGCGACCACACCACCTGCCTGCTCGACCGCTCGCGCAAGCTGGTCTGGGTCACGGCGCTGCATCCCGGGAAACGGCTGGTGCTGGGCTACCTGTTCAAGCCCGAGGAATACCCATGGCTGCAGAACTGGGAGAACTATCCGCCGGCGCGCAGGATGGCCCGCGGCCTGGAGTTTTCCACGCAACCGTTTGACGTGCCGCGCCGCGAAGTTGTCGAACAACACTCGCTGTTCGGCGCCCCGGTCTATCGCTGGCTGCCGGCAAAATCGAAAATCGAATCACACTTCCTGCTGTTTTACGCGCGCACGCCGGAAGGCTTCCGGCGCGTGGACGATGCCCGCATGGAAAACGGGCAGATCGTGCTCGAAGACCGGCAGGCGAAGAAGCAGGTGCGCCTGCCCGCGTCATTGTCCATCGAGTAGTTGTCCCTCGAGTAGCACCGGCATTCCTGCCTGTGCCGGGTTTCTTGCCGGTTCCGCAAAGAAGCGGTGTGCCCGTGGCCCAACCGGCAGTAAAATGGCCTCCATGACCATCGCCGACATCAGGACGCACATGCGGGGCGTGCTGGGCTTTCCGGTGACGCCGTTCGACGCCGGACTGAAGCTCGACCTCGACTCGCTGGCCGGCAACGTGGAGGCCATGGCCGAGCACCCTTTCTGCGCCCTCGTAGCGGCGGGCGGCACCGGCGAAATCTATTCGCTGACGCCGGATGAAATCGTGGAAGTGGTGCGCATCACGGTCGCCGCCGCCCGCGGACGGATGCCGGTGGTGGCCGGCGTGGGATTCAACACGCCGATCGCGGCCGACCTGGCCCGGCGCCTGGAAAAGGCCGGGGCCGGCGCGCTGCTGGTGATGCCGCCCTACTACATCAACGCGCCGAACGAGGGTCTGTGCGACTACTACGCCGCGGTCGGCGCCGCCTCGGATTTGCCCGTCATCGTCTACAGCCGCGACTGGGCGGTGTTTTCGCCCGACATGGTGCTGCGGCTGGCCGACCGCGTGCCCACGCTGGCTGCCTGGAAGGACGGCCAGGGGGACGCCAGGAAGTATCATCGCATCATGACCCGCGTCGGCGACCGCCTGACATGGCTCGGCGGAATCGGAGACGACTGCGCCGCGGCCTACTTCGCCATCGGCGTGCAGGCCTACACTTCAAGCATCTCGAACATCGCCCCGGCGCTGTCGCTCGAGCTGGGGCGCTGCGGCCTGGGCGGCAACTTCGAGCGGCTGAATGAGCTGGTGGCCCGCTACGTCCATCCGCTCTACGCCATCCGCGACCGCGGGCGCGGCTACGAAGTCGCGGTGATGAAGCACGCCATGGAGATCCTGGGATGGAAAGCGGGGCCGGTGCGGCCGCCGCTGCAGAACTGCGCCGAGGCCGAGATCGCGGACATCCGGCGCCTGATGCAAGTTTATCAGGACAGCCCGTTCGCGCTCCGGGCCAGGGCCACAGCAACCTGAGAATCGCTGACACTTAAGGACGGTGCATCATGCAGAACGAATCAGAAAAACTCTCTCGCCGGTCGTTTCTGAAAGAGTCGAGCGTGGCCGCGGCCGGCGCGTCCGCCTTCACCATCATCAAGCCGGAGCTGGTGCGCGGCGCCGGCAAGGAGAAGCTCAAGGCCGGCGTGATCGGCTGTGGCGGCCGCGGCACGGGCGCCGTCGTGAACCTGCTCAGCGGCGATCCCCATGTTGAGCTGGTGGCCATGGCCGACCTGTTCGAGGACAAGCTGGAGACTTCGATCGGGCGGCTGCGCGATAACGCCTACGTGGCCCGAATGGCCAAGGAGCCGGCGCAGTTGACCAACACGCCGATCGAAAAGATGGTGGCCTCCATCCAGCAGCGGGTCAAGGCGGGCGGTGACTCCCGCCACACCGGCCTCGATGGTTATAAGAAAGTAATCGCCGCCGACCTGGACATCGTGTTGCTCACCACGCCGCCCGGCTGGCGTCCGATCCACTTCGAGGCGGCCATCGAGGCCGGCAAGCACGTGTTCACCGAGAAGCCGATCGCCACCGACCCGGCCGGCACGCGGCGCTTCCTGGCCGCCAACCGCAAGGCCCAGGAGAAAAAACTTACGGTGATGTCGGGCGCGCAGCGCCGCTCCTCGCCCGACTTCGTGGAAACCATACGCAAGATCCACGACGGCGCGCTCGGCGAAGTGCTGGCCGCCTACTCGAATTACCTCAGCCGGCCGGTGATTCACGCCAAGGCGCGCGACCCGAAATGGGCCGACGCCGAGTGGCAGCACCGCAACTGGTACGCCTTCGTCTGGCTGTGCGGCGACCAGATCGTCGAGCAGCACTTCCACAACATTGACTGCATCAATTGGGCGCTCAATGGCCACCCGGTGAAGGTGGTGGCCTCGGGCGGCGCTGCCTGGCGCACGCGCGACGACGTGTGGGGGAACATCTACGACCACCTCACATCGGACTTCGTCTATGCCAACGGCGTGCACTACTCCAGCTCCTGCCGCCAGCTTCCCGAGCCGACCTATCGCGACGTGAGCGACCTGGTGGTCGGCGCGAAGGGCCGCAGCAACTGCCATGACCTGGCGCCGGCCGGCCTCAACGGGCAGGTGCAGGAGCACATCAACATGCTGCGCAGCATCCGCGGCGACGGGCCGTACATCAACCACGGCATCGCGGTGGCCGAAAGCACGCTGACCGCGATCATGGGCCGCGAGTCGGCCTACTCCGGCCAGGAGATCACCTGGGACCAGATCATGGCCTCCAAGCAGGACCTGATGCCCAAGGCCTTCGACATGGACATGAAGATCAATCCGCCGCCCGTGCCCGTGCCCGGCATTTACAAATTCATTTGAAGGCCCTCGGCGTCGTTTCGCTTTTCGCCGCTGCCCGGAGCTTCACGCTCCGGGTGGCCGCCGTG
>JBKKAI010000747.1:0-11022 GCA_046714815.1 Terriglobia bacterium
GATCATACGGAGCAGGGTTCGAGGACGGATTTGCCGGAGCGCCACTCGCGGGTGGCGGCAAGAGCATGGTTGGCCTGGGAAAGAGGAAAGCGGTGCGTGACCGTATCGCGAAAGGGAAAGCTCTTCCCCGCCCCGGTGAGAAATTCCAGGCCGGCGGCCACGTGGCGCGGCTCATATCCCCAGGAGCCGACCAGGTGGAGCTGCTTGCGGGTAATGATGTGCGGATTCAGCGGCACGGTCCCGGCGTTGCCGTAATGGCCCAGCACCAGGTAGGTTGCGCCGTCGCGGCAATATTCGAGGCCTTCGGCGACCACCGGCGGCAGGCCGACGCATTCCACCACGAGGTCTGCGCCATATCCATCCAGACGTTCCAGGACCACAGACTGCCGCTCGGCCTGGGTCCGCAACTCGTCCAGGTCCACGATAAAGTCGGCGCCGAAGCGGCGGCACATCTCCAGGCGGTGAGGCGGGCCGCCGATCAGCAAAATCTCCTGCGCGCCGGCGTGGCGCGCCAGCGCAAGGACCGCGAGAGCCACCGGGCCGGCGCCCTGGATCACAACGCGGTCGCCGCGACGGATGCCGCAGCGCTCGAGGCCGTGCAGCGCCGTGGTCAGCGCGCAGCCGGCGCCGATCACCTCTTCGTTATCGAGGCCGTCGGGCAATTTGAAGATCGCCGTCCCCGGCCGCAGATAGATGTACTCGGCGTAGCCGCCCTGCAGGTGCGGCGCGCTCGCGGAGCTGAAGGAGATGCCGTAGGCCTTCCGGTTCATGCAGCGAGTGGGCTGCTGCTTCAGACGGCAGTAATAACAGCCGCCGCAGGAGATCGAGGCCGCCCACGTGACGCGGTCGCCTGGCCGCAACGGGTTTCCCAGCCAGTCTTTTTCCAGGTGCTCGCCCAGGCGCTCGATGCGCCCGGCGGTTTCATGGCCGAGAATCACCGGAAGCGGGATCGGCAGTTGTCCCTTCCAAAGGTGCACGTCGGTGCCGCAGATGCCGGCCATTTCCACGCGAACCAGCGCCGCTCCGGTTTCCACCAGCTCGGGAAGCGGAAAACACTGCAGATTGAGCGGCTGCTCGAAGGACTCAAGGACCGCGGCGGTGGCGGTGGCGGGCATGCTGCTCGTGTGGCACAGGCACGGGCCCCTGCGCTCTACCAGTAAATCTTCAGGCCCACCTGCATCTGGCGCGGGTCGTTCACCTGGTTGGAGACCCGGCCATAAGTGCCTGCGTTCAGGTTCGTGCTGCCCGTGCCGAAGATCGTGCGGTTGAAGAGATTGAACGCCTCGCCGCGCAGATCCATCCGAAGACTCTCTCCGAGGCGGAAGGTCTTCGCCAGGCTAATGTTTTCCGACCGGCCCCAGAAGGCACGGACCTTGGGGTTGTACCGGGTGGCGTTGCCGAACAGGTGGGCCAACTGGACCGGGAACTGGTTGGCCGGTTTCAGGAATAAGTCCACGTTCGGGTCGAACTTGTCGCCGGCGATCGGGGCGCGCCATCCTTCATAGGAGTCAATGATCGGCCGGGTTCCTTCGTTGAAAATCGGCAGCGGATTGTTGCGGCCGAGCGCGATGGGCGTGCCGCTGTTGTAAACCTGAATTGCGGCAACCCGCCAGCCGCCGACGACGTGGCTAAGGAAACCCTGGCCGAGCCACTTCTTCCCTTTGCCGAACGGCAGGTTGTAGTGCGTCGAGAACTTGAACGAATGCGTCCGGTCGTACTGCCCGAGCGACTTCTCCAGCCCCCTGTTGTAATGGTCCTGGGACCCGGCGACATTGGCAAAGTAAGTGTCGGAATCGGTGATCAGCTTGGACAGTACGTAACTCGACTGGAAGGTCAGGCCTTGCGAAAAGCGGCGGTCGGCCTTCACGATGAAGGCGTGATAGGAAGAGTGGCCGCTCTTATCGCCGTTCTGCACATCGGTGTTGATCGTCTGGTACTGTGGAAAGGGGCGGAGCGCCTGGTTTACCGTGCGCAACTGCTGCCGGGCGAAGCTCGGATAGGGTAGGCGAATGGCGGCGTTCTGGGCCAGGGCGGAGTTGATGTCGGCGCGCAGGATGTTCAACGCCTGCGTGGGGCCGAACTGCGCAATCATGTTATTGAGGATGGCCGAGGGCACCTGGTTGTAGTTCAGCAGGCCCGTCTGCAGGTGCGTCCCGACACTGGCGTTGTATCCGATCTCGAGGACTGTGTTCTGCGCCAACTGCCGCTGGATGGTCAACGTCCAGTACAGGATTTCCGGTGCGCGGGTCATTTCCTGGCCCTGCCACCAGTCTACAGTGTTGCCGTTGGAGAACGCCGGGTCTATGGACGGCGGCAGTGCGTAGGGAGGCAGACCCTCATCCAGCCGAAATGTCGGCTGCACGCCTTGCGAAGCGTTGTTAAACACATATTGGCCGATGAAGCCGGCGAAGTGGCCGCTCCCCTGCACGGCGGTGACGCGAGAAAAAGAGCGTCCAAAGCCGGAGCGGACTGTGGTTTTGCTGTCCGGACTGTAGGCCAGGCTGAGGCGCGGGCCCCAACCGCCGTACCAGCCCGGCACCAGGCTTCGCCGGTTCTCGCGGCCCGGACCGAACCCGGCGAACCACAGCGCCCCGGGATAGCCATCGGCGCCCGGATTCGGCCGCGTGGGGTTGAAGTCGGAGTATTCGTCCTTCTTGTTGGTTGGCGGCAAGGTGAAGTCATACCGCAGGCCGAAGTTGAGAATCAGCTTGCGCGTGATGCGCCAGTCGTCCTGTGCGTAAAAGCCGAAGTAAGGATACTTCTGGGTGACGGCGCGGATCGTCTCGGTCCGTCCCAGGTGGGCGTCGCCTAACAGGAACGACGCGAAAGAGCTGCCGCTGCTGAAGTTGGTCTGCCCGGGGACGCTGGTGCCGAGGAAACTGAAATCCGCCCGGCCGGCGATGTCCTGCTGGCCATACCCGTCCGCGTTCTGGTTCTGATGCTGAAAGCCAAACTTTAGCGCGTGCGAGCCGCGAATGTAGCTCAGGTCGTTCTTGACACCCCATCCCGGCTGTTCGGTTCCGTTGTAAGAAACGGCGCCCCAGGTGGAGAACTCGGTGAAGTTAATGGTTGGAAAATTCTGATTACAGTCAATGACGTTCCGGATGCAGACCTTGTCTCTCCAGTTCTGGTCAACGTTGGCGGAATAGCTGTCCTTTCTGAACGTATTCTTCGTCCAGGAAAAGTGATTGACCATGTTGGATGTGACGGTCCAGTCATGCGTGGCGCGAAACGCTTCGGTATCCCAAGCCTGAATCTGCCCGCTCCAAAGGGGTATTGGCAATCCCGGAGGACCATTGGCGCCGGGCTTGTTGCGAAACGCCGTCGTGTTCCACAGGAAGCTGACCCGATGTTTGCTGCCGAAGGCATGCTCGCCTTTGACGCTCCATTTGTCGGTCGGCGTGATCATCGTGCCGCTGCTGACGAGGTAGTTCTGGCGGACGTAGCCGCTGGTCCCCGGCGCGAAGCCGCGATTCGGCTGCACGGCCTGCCCGAATTGGGCGATGGCGCTCGCTGTTCGTGAGAAGCGATTGGCCGGGATCTGGTTGTTTGGAAACACGTCGCGGAGGAAACCGGTGCCGGCCGGATTGGCCCGCGTGGTTGCCGGATCATAGATGGCGAGCGGCAGGTTGGTTTGACCAACCCAGTTGCGAAAATCGCCGCGGTACATTTCCGGCGTGGGAACCGAGAGGAACGTGTCGTTTGCCCCGACGCGATTCCGGAAACCCTCGAACGAAACAAAGAAGAAAGTTTTGTTTCGGCCGTTGTAGATTTTTGGGACCCACACCGGGCCGCCGGCCGTGAAGCCGAAATCGTTCTGCCGGTAGACCGAGCGGCTGGCTGGGAAAAAGCCGCGCGCGTCCATGACATCGTTCCGCAGGAAGTCATAGGCCGAACCATGGAACTCGTTGGTGCCCGACTTGGAAGCAAACGTCATGATGCCGCCACCGGCCTGCCCGTATTCGGCTTTGAACCCATTCGTTTCCACGGTGAACTCAGTGAGGGCCTCTACCGAGGGCGTATTCAACGCGGCCTCGGCTGTGTCGCCGGAGCGGTTGGTGCCGACGCTGTGGCCGTCGAGCGTGGCATCCCAGGCCGCCACTTGGCCGCCGCCAAGCGAAAGCGCCTGGCCGGAGCCGTGCGCCTCGGCAGCGACCGCCACCAGGTTGAATGGGCTGCGCATGGCGCCGGCCACAACCAGGGGCAGCTCGTCCACCAGTTTGTTCTCCACCTGGGTGGAGACCTTCGCATTGTCGGTCTGAATCGTCGTGGCGGATGCCGATACCTCGATGCGTTCGCTTACCTGCCCCAATTGCAACTGCACGTCGATACGGACGGTGCTGGAGGTCGAAACCGTGACATTCTGTTGAATGAAACGCTTGAATCCAGCCGCCGTGATTTCGATGCGATAGACCCCGGGCACGAGATTAGGGATGTTGTATTCACCCGTGCCGGTGGTGACCGCTCTTGTCGTCGCATTCGTATCCCGATGGATGACGGAGAGCTCCGCGGCGGCAACGGCGGCGCCGGTGGGGTCGGTGACGATTCCCGTAATGTTGCCGCGCTCGCTTTGCGCCAACAGGACGGAAGAACCCAGGAACAACAAGACCGCAATCCTGGCGACGTGCATAAGAAACCTCCAGCCCAGGATTCGCCCCCCCAGGCCGCTGACAGTATAGAACACCTCTCTCGCCGTGGCACAGGCAGGAATGCCTGTGCTACTGGGAGCCTTACAGCTTGCGGCCGGCCAGCGGCAGGTTGTCTTTCACCATCTCCGCATTGATCAGCTCGGAGTTCACCGCGGCGATGCGGGGATTCTGCAGCGCCCACAGGTAGGCCTTCATGGGAACCTTCATGTCGCCGGGCACAACGCGGTTGATTTTTTCGAGGCGCGCGCCGGCCGCCGCCGGCCGGTTGCCACCCGGCCACACCGGCCGCGCCACCTTCATGCCGATCACGCCCACATCTTTCTTCCGCGCTTCCTCGAGGGCCTGGTCCACGTAACTGTGGTTGATGATGCTGTAGGCGATCATGCCCATGGAGTACATTCCGCTTTCCACCGCCGCCTGGAGCGTGCCGCCCGGATCGCTGTGCGCGGAAAAGCCGAGATGGCGCGCCTTGCCCGCTTTTTTCAGCCGCTCGAAGGCCTCGAAGACCTCGGCCACCTTCATTTCCTGCGGAGTGCTGGCGCCGTGCGGGCAGAGCAGCAGGTCCACGTGGTCGGTGTTGAGGCGGCGCAGTGAGTCTTCCACCGATTGGATGATCAGGCCGGTGTATTCCTTCTTCCGGTCGAGGCGGCCGCCATAGCGCTTCTCCATGGCGTTGCTGATGGCGGCGCGTTCGAGCTCGCTCATCTGCGCGTCAAAGTAGTTAAGGAAGTAATCGGGCGCCTTGGCGTTGCGGCCGGCCAGGTCCTCGGCGGCTTCGCGGCGAATTGTGTTTTGCTCGCTTTCCGCCAGGCCCTCGAACATCTTCTGGTAGACGTCGTTGCGGTTGAGGTCCCAGGGACTGACCTTGGTCGCCAGGAAGACGCGCTGCCGCGCCGCCGAACCCTCGATGACCGCCGAATAGCCGCGCTCGCTTTCGCCGCGGCCGTAGGCGGGCGCCGTGTCCAGGTAATTGAGCCCCATGTCCAGCGCCAGGCGGACGTGCTCGTTGCTTTTCGGGCTGATGGTGTTGCCGCCGCAGATAAACTCCGAGACCATGAACCCGGTCCGCCCCAGGCGGCGATAAGCCATCGGCGACTGGCGATTCCGCCACTCGCCCGAGTTTTTCTTTCCGGCCTGGGCCCAGGCCGCCACGCCGGAGGTTGCCAGACCCGCCGCGACCACGCCGGCCGTCCGTAAGAACTCGCGCCTGTTCTGCTTCATATGTCCCGTCAAGGTAGCGCATCGGGTCGGCCCCGCGCAAGCAAATCAGCCAAACCGGGATAGAATCGAACCCATGGATTCGGCGCCCGGCGGACTTTACCGTCCCTATGAGCGGCTGGTGAAGATCACCGTGTTGGGAAAAAGCGTCGAGGTCCCGGAGAACAACATCCTGCTCCGAGCCTTCCAGTTCGTGAGCCCTGACACGATCCCGTACGGCCGATTCTGCTGGAACGAGGAGTGCCAGTACTGCCGCGTGGTGGTGATAGGCCTCGACGGCAAGGACCACCGGGTGCTGTCGTGCAAGGTCCTGGTGCGCGAAGGCATGGAAATCACCTGGATGGACCAGGAGCTCAGGATCACCATGCGAAAAGCGCTGGAGGGAGCGGGATCGTTGTAGCACGTAGCACAGACATTCCTGCCTGTGCCGCTTGGTGAAAAAAACGCGGAGGCGCGGAGGGCGCGGAGAAAACGCTACGCGGCTTGGACGGCGCGCAGAGTGCGGTGCCGCTCGATGACCGAGGGCAGCAGCTTCTTGCTCATGTAGACCTTGGATTCGATGTTTTCCGCCGGGTGGCGCTCGAACTTGATCACGTCGAAGTGCAGGTGGTCGAGGGTGGCGCGCATGGCGTAAAACTTGTTCTTGGTTTTCACCACCAGCTCATGGAAGCCTTCCCGCGCGGCCCATTCCTCCTGCTGCTCGGTCAGCGCGCGGTAGTGGCCCTGGCCGCGCCATTCGCGGCGCGTTCCGCCGATCCAACTGTAAAAGACCCGGCGCCCCTTGAATTCCACGCAATCGGCAAGGTGGTTCACCAGGTCGTGAAGCTTCGTGTCCTTTTCACCGCGCCGGATTTCGTGGCCCACCTTGAAGGCCACCGGGATCATCTGCGCCGGGTCTTCCGGCAGCGCCGCCAGCGCCAGCAGGATCAGGTGCTTGCGCCCCGCCAACCGGTCCATGATCTCGCGCGCCGTCTTCTTCCGCCGGAACTCATCAAAATACTGTTCCATATACTGGATTTCGAGCGCGCCGGGTTCGAGCGTGAACTGGCGGATCTGATGTGCCAAGCGGATTTCCTCCGGCCAACGGTCATTCTACCAGCTACACCCGCCGGCCACATCCCGCCCCTACATCAATGTGAAGGGGTCCACGTCCACAATCATGGCGGTGGCAGGCAGTTCCTGCTCGCGGGCGAAGGCCAGGCAGTCGCGCAGCAGGCCGTGCAGCACCTGGCGCCGCTCCGCCTTCACAAGGAACTGATAGCGAAACTCCTGCTTCAGGCGGGCCAGCGGCGCGGCGGCCGGGCCCAGCACCCGCACGCCGGTCCACTTGCCTTGGGACAGGCGCCGCGCCAGCGCCCCGCTCCACTTGACCGCCGTCTCCATTTTCGGGCTGCGGATCAGGATGTTGGCCAGCGCCGAGAATGGCGGATAGCGCATGGCGCGCCGGTAGCGCAGCTCTTTCTCGTAGAAATCGGGGTAGTCCTGCGCGGCGGCGCAGCGAACGGCGTAGTGGTCGGGGAAATAGGTCTGGATGATGACCGCGCCGGGCAGGTCGCCGCGCCCGGCGCGGCCGGCAACCTGAGTGAGTAACTGGAACGTCCGCTCGGCGGCGCGGAAATCCGGCAAGCCCAGCGCGATGTCAGCCGAGATCACGCCCACCAGAGTCACGCGGTGGATATCGTGGCCCTTGGCGATCACCTGCGTGCCCACCAGGATGTCGTACTTCGCGCTCTTGAAATCGGCGAGGATGCGCTCGTACTGCTGCTTGCCGCGCGCGGTGTCGCGGTCCAGACGCACGATGCGCGCCTGGGGAAAGCGCTCGGCGACCAGGGCCTCGATTTTTTCCGAGCCTTCGCCAAAAAAATAAACGTGCTCGCTGGAGCACTGCGGGCAGGCCTTGGGGACGCGCGTCCAGTAGCCGCAGTAATGGCACAAGAGGCGCTGCTCGCGCCGGTGGTAGGTGAGCGAGATGCTGCAATTGACGCACTGGACGTTGGAGCCGCAGGCGCGGCACTGCATCACCGAGGAATAGCCGCGGCGGTTCAGCAGCAGGATCACCTGCTCCGCGGCCTCGAGGCGCCGGGCCATTTCTTCCAGGAGCGCGGCGGAAAAGACGCCGGCCTTCTTGCGCTCGAGAAACTCCTGGCGCATGTCCACCACGCGGACCTGCGCCAGCGGCCGGCCCTCGACGCGCTCGCCGAGCGCGAGCAGCCGGTACTTGCCGGCGGCCGCGTTGAAGCGCGATTCCAGGCTGGGTGTGGCCGAGCCGAGCACCGCGACGGCGCCGACGTCGCGCGCCCGCACCAGCGCCACGTCGCGGCCGTTGTAGCGCGGCGTCTCCTCCTGCTTTTAGCTTGGATCGTGATCCTCGTCCACGATGATGATGCCGGGACGCTCGATGGGGGAGAATACGGCCGAGCGCGTGCCCACCACCACGCGCGCCTCGCCGCGCCGCACCCGGCGCCACTCGCGGCTGCGCTCCCGGCCGCCAAACGCGCTGTGGAGGATGGCCACCGTCTCCCCGAAGCGTGCCTGGAACTGCTCGGCCATCGCCGGGGTGAGCGCGATCTCCGGCACCAGCATGAGGGCGGCGCCGCCGGCGCGCGCCACGTCGGCGATAGCTTCCATATAAACTTCCGTCTTGCCGCTGCCGGTGACACCGTAGAGCAGCGCCGCCGCATACTGCCGCCGGCCGAGCATCTCGCGCAGCGCGGCAAGGGCTGCCTGCTGGCGCGGGTCCAGCACGTGGCTGCTGGGGCGCACGGCAACCGCCGGAGGCGACGAGGTTTCTCCTGAGTCGGTGGCCGGCGCGCCTGCGCCCGGCGCGGGAACAACTGTCAGCGAGCCGCGGTCCACCATGCGCCGCAGCAGCGCCGCGGACACGCGCGCTCGCGAGGCAAGTTCCGGCGCCGCCAGTGGCGCGCCCGCCGAGATCAGCAGTTGCAGCACACGCTGCTCGCGCCTGCCTGCCGGAACGTCGGCGCTCTCGGGCGGGGCCTTTTCCGGAAGCGCCAGCAGCGCGTTCTCGCGCTCTTTGCGGTCGCGCGCCTCCGATACCCGCTCGATCACACCGCCTCGCTCCAGTTTGCGCAGGTCGCCGTCGGTGAGCTGAAAGCGGCGCCGCAACGCGGCTTCCGGCAGCGGACGGCGGCGCAGCGCGTCCACTACGGGCGACACAAACCGCTGGCCGGCCGCCGTCAACCGAACGACGCGCCGCGTCTCCACCTCCACGCCCAACGGCAGCATCGCACGTAATACTTCGCCTTCCGGCGCCAGATAGTAGTCCGCAACCCAGCGGCCCAGCTTCAGCAATTCCTCGATCAGCGCCGGCTCGGCGTCCAGCACGCGCTCGACGTTTTTCACGGCCCCTTCGGCCAGGCCCGCCGGCACACCTTCGGTGAAGCCGGTCACCACTCCGGTGAGCTTCCGCGCGCCAAAGGGCACGATCACCCGCACCCCCGGGGCCAGCAGCGGGTCCATTTCCGGCGGAATGCGATAGGTAAACGGGCCCTCCAGCGGCACCGGCAGCGCCACCTGGCAGAACTTGTGAAGGATCGGCAGGCCCATCAGGCCGTATCGTAAAGGAAGCGCAGCAACATCTGCATGTCCTCCCAGGTCTCGCGCTTCTTGGAAGGATCGCGCAGCAGGTAGGCGGGATGGTAAGTCACCAGCAGCCGCGAGCCGCGGAAATCAAACCAGCGCCCGCGCAGTCGCCCCATCGCTTCGCCGGACTTCAGCAACGCACGGGCGGCGGTGGCGCCGAGCGCCACGATCGCTCGCGGCCGGATGGCCTCGATCTGGCGCAGCAGGAACGGCGAGCAGGTGTCTATCTCAATTTTTTCCGGCGGGCGGTTGCCGGGCGGCCGGCACTTCACCACGTTGCAGATGTACACGTGCTCGCGGCGCAGCGGGACGTTCATGCGCTCGGCGCTCTTGTTGATCATCTCCGTCAGCAACTGCCCGGCGCGGCCGACGAAGGGCAGGCCCTGGGCATCTTCGTCGGCGCCCGGTCCCTCGCCGACAAAGACTACCTCCGCATGGGGATTGCCGCTCCCGAAAACGATGTTGTGGCGCCCCTCGTGCAGCTTGCAGCGCCGGCAGTCGCCCAGGTCGGCCTGGATTTCGGCAAGCGTCTCCGGTGACGCCGCCAATGCCGGCGGGTGAACCGCCGGTGACTCCATCCCCTGCGCCATCACCTGCAGTAGGGACACCGCTTGGGGAACGCCGCCGCCCGAAGCGTTACGCTCCGGGTGGCTGCCGGTGGGCGGCGGCGTTGCTTTGGCGCCCGCGACATCGTCCGCGCGGCGGCGGTAGAGGGTGTCAAACCCCAGTTCCTGGTAGAATCTCAGCCGGTCTTTCCAGTCGGCAGTCACCGGGACAGCGATTCCTTTGCCCTCGACTCGTGCTTTTTCTCTTTGATCTCTCTGACGAAATCGAGGATGCGCTGCGCCAAGTCCCGCTTGGACATGCGCGGCAGCTCGGTTTCGCGCCCGGGCGCGCCGTCCCCGGCGGTGATCAGGACGGCGGTGTTGTAGTCGGAATCGAATACGCCCTCGGTGACGTCGTTGGCGACCACCAGGTCCAGGTTCTTCTCGACGAGCTTGCGCCGGGCGTGCTCGACCAGCCGCTCGGTTTCGGCGGCAAAGCCCACCAGGACGCGCTCGCCTTTGCGCCGCGAGATCTCCGCGAGAATGTCCGGGGTGCGTTCCAGCTCGATGGTCAAGCGGCTGTCTTTTTTCTTGATCTTCTGCCGGCTGGCGCGGACGGGACGGAAATCGGCGACGGCGGCGGCCTTGATGACCACGGTCACTTCATCCAGGCGGGCGAGCACGGCGGCGGCCATCTCTTCGGCGGTGCGCACGGCCACCATCTCGACGCCGTCGGGAGCGCGCAGCGCCGACGGCCCGCTCACCAGGATCACCCTCGCGCCGCGCCGCGCGGCGGCTTCCGCCAGGGCGTAGCCCATTTTGCCGCTGGAGCGGTTGGTGAGATAGCGCACCGGGTCCATCGGCTCCTGAGTGGGTCCGGCGGTCACCAGCACCGTTTCGAGCTCGAAGTCGCGTTTCAGGCCCAGCGCGGCCAGCGCGGCGGCCACGATGCTTTCCGCCGAGGCCAGCCGTCCCGCCCCGGTCATGCCGCAGGCCAGGTATCCCTC
>JBKKAI010000748.1:0-5056 GCA_046714815.1 Terriglobia bacterium
GGACCAGGCCGTAAATGGCCTCGAAGGCGCCGATGGCAATCAGCGCCGGGATCAGCAGGCCGGACGGCCGCCGCCGGTAGATGTGAAAAGCGAGCACAAACACGAGAGCGTAGCAGGTGATTTTCAGCGACGCGGCGAGCGTCGCGCTGGTGTTGACCGAAAGGGTGGGCCAGCCGAGCGGGACGTTGAACGGCGCCAGCAGCTTTTCCGCGATGGTGACGCGGGCCGGCGAAACCAGCCCGGCCAGCGCGCGCGGCAGCGGCACGCACTGCAGCAGCGGCAGCCCCACCAGCATGGCCAGCACCGCGGCGGCCGCCCGCGGCAGCGCCGGATACTCGCCGCGCCAGAAGGCCACGCAGGCCAGCAGCGCCACCGCCGCCTGCATCAGCGAGTAGGCAAGGCTCGGCACGCCGCCAAAGGCCAGCACTCCTCCGGCGGCGACAAGCGCCAGGCCGATGTCCGCCGCCTTCGCCGGCCCGGGGTTGGGCGGCCGGGCGGCAGCGCCCGTCAGGGTTACCACTTTTCCCGATGAACTCACGCTGGCCTAGGCGCGCACCGCAACACCGTCCTCGCCCAGCACCGCGCGCGTCTTCTTGTGGTGCGCGATGTTGGCCAGGTGCAGCGGCCGCACCCCCTCGTGCCCCACCTCGACCGGCGCGTTGGGCTCCTTGCGCGACTTGACGCATTCGAGGAAGTTCTTGATGTGCGGCTCGGTGCTGGTGACGCCGCCCGGCATGTTCTCCTTCATTCCGGCCGGCACTTCCCAGCGCGCATAGGATTTGTCGCTCCACGGCTCCGGGTACATCCGATATCCCTGTTCGCTCAGCTCCAGCGTCCCCTTGTGTCCCTGGAAAACAATCGCCCAGCCCTTTTCGAAGCTGTTGCTGTAGCACAGCGTCCAGGTGCAGGTGAATTTCGGGTACTCATAGACGGCGCTGAATGTGTCGGGCGTTTCCGCCGGGTGCAGCTTGTAGACGCTGCCGAAGGAGACCGCCGACACCGGCTTCTTGACGTCCATGCACCACTGGATCACATCCATCAGGTGCGTGCCCTGGTCGGTCATGTTGCCGCCCGAGAAGTCCCAGAAGTAGCGCCAGTAGCGGAACCGCACCGGCTCGAAGGGCTGCTTTCGCGCCGGGCCGACGAAGCGCGCCCAGTCCAGCTTGTCGGCCTCCACCTTCACATCGCGGTTCAGGTTTACGTTCCACCACCACTCGGCGCGGACCATGTTGATCTCGCCGAGGTTGCCCTCTTCGATCAGCTTCTTCACTTCGTGAATGATCGGAGAGCTGCGGCGCTGCATGCCGATCTGCACGATCCGGTCGGTCTTACGCACTTCGCGGATCATGTTGGCGCCCTGCTTGATGTTCCAGGACATGGGCTTTTCGCAGTAGGCGTCCTTGCCGGCATGGACGGCGTCAATCAAGTGGTCGTGGTGCCAGTGCTCGGGACTGGCGATCAGCACCGCGTCAATGTCCTTGCGGTCCAGCACCTCGCGGTGGTCGCGGTAGCCCTTGGCCTGCGCCCCGGCGATCTGCAGCCCCTGCTGCAGGTTGGGCTCGTAGACGTCGCAGACCGCGGCCCACTCCGCGTTCTGGCCGAGAAAGCGCTTCATGTGCCCGCGCCCCATCCCGCCCGCCCCGATGATGCCCATCACCACGCGGTCATTGGCGCCCAGCACGCGCTGGGAAACGATGGGAGCCGCAACCGCTCCCAGGCCGGCGCGCACCGCGCCTCCCACAAACGTCCGGCGATCCATTTTCGAGCTGTCCATATCCACCTCCCGCGCGGCCGCCGCGCTTAACAGCCGCGCCAAGCCGCTTGCGCATCCTACCTGATTTGACCGCGCAGGGGAAGCCCGGCGCCGATGGCCCGGCGCCGAAGGCGGAATGTCGGGTGCGCAGTCAATACGGAATGGACGAACCTGGAACTTGAGGTACACTTCACGGAAGACGCAGGAGGCGAACCATGCAGAGAATCACCCGCCGGACGATGCTGCGAAACACGGCGCTGGCCGCGGCTTCGATCGGGCCTTTCGTCCATACCGGCCGCGGCGCGGCGCAGCGGCCACCCGGAGCGGATGCTCCGGGTCGCCGGCCCAACTTCCTGTTCCTGCTCACCGACGACCAGAGCTACGCGACGCTGGGCTGCACCGGCAGCCCCTTCATGAAAACACCGAATATTGACCGGATGCGGAAGGGCGGGGTGCTGTTCTCGAACACCTTCGTTGCGATGTCGCTGTGCGCACCCAGCCGCGCCTGTTTCCTCACCGGCCAGTACCCATTCCGCAACGGCATCTTCAACAACAGCATCCGGTGGAACCAGGAGCTGCAGACGCTGCCGCGCCTGCTGCACGACGCCGGCTACGCCACCGCGCACATCGGCAAGTTCCACATGGACGGCGACGACCGCATGCACCCGGGCTACGACTACTGGGCGGCGCAGGTCAACCAGGGCGCCTACGTCAACCCGCGCAAGAACATCAACGGCCGCTGGGTGGACATGGAGGGCTACGACACCACGATCGTCACCGACCAGGCGCTCGACTTCATCCGCCAGACGCCGGACGAGAAGCCGTTCTGCGTCTGGATCGGCTACAAGGCGTGCCATGGGCCGTTCACACCGGCGCCCGGCCACGAAAATGATTTCGCCAACATGGAGTTCAAGCCGCCGGCGTCATTCTTTGCCGACGATCCGGGAAAGCCGCGGCGCGTGCGGAACAAAGCCGGGTTGCGCGGAGGGGCCGAAGACAACCCACGGCGCGCGGCCAAAAAAGCGGCCGCTGCCAACGCGCCTCCGGGCAACCTCGAGCAGTGGGCCGCCCGCGAGCGCAACCAGTACCGCTGCCTGATGGGCGTCGAGGACAGTGTCGGACGCCTGCTGGGGGCGCTCGACCAGCGCAAGATCGCCGACGACACCATCGTCGTCCTTGCCAGTGACAACGGCTTCTTCCACGGGGAGCACGGCCTGCACGGCAAGCTGGAAGCGTATGAAGAGGCGCTCCGTGTTCCGATGATGGTCCGCTACCCCCGGATGATCAAGGCCGGCCAGAGCTGCGGCCGTTTTGTCTCCAACGTAGACCTGGCGCCCACGATCCTGGACTTTTGCGGGATGCCCGCGCCCAAACAGATGCAGGGCCGGTCCTGGCGCCCGCTGGTGACCGGCAAGCCCAACGCTGAATGGCGCGACTCCTTCCTGTACCAGCAATACGGGAACGACGACACGCCGGCCACGCCCGTGGTCAAGGCCCTGCGCACCGACCGTCACAAACTGATTCTCAACCTCCACCCGGCCGACATCGAGGAGCTCTACGATCTGAAGGCCGATCCCCAGGAGATGAAAAACCTGGCCGCCGACCCCGCGCACAAAACCACCGTGCGCGACCTGAAGACGCGCATGTTGCGCGCCATGCGCGAGCTCGACGACCCGGCCGTCCCCGCCGTCGAAGCTACGGTGAAAGCCTGAACATGCGCAACGTGCTCGCATTACCCAAGGCCCAAGAACGCCGCCGTCGAAGCTCGCTGTGAGCCTGAACATGCCGATCACCAGACGCGATTGCTTGAAATGGATGGGAGCCGCCGCCGCCGGCCCGCTTGTGGGGCAGGCTTCGCAGGGCGCCGGCCGCCCGCCGAATATCCTTCTGATCTACGCCGACGACCTGGGCTGGGGCGACGTCGGCTTTAACGGCCGCAAGAGTTGGCGCACGCCGCACCTCGACAAGCTGGCATCGCAGGGCACGATCTTCACCCGCTGGTATACCGCTGCCGTGGTTTGCGCGCCGTCGCGCGCGGCCTTGATGACCGGGCGCTACACCATCCACTGTGGCGTCACCAACAACGGCCAGGACCTGCCGTCGAGCGAAGTCACCATCGCCGAGGCGCTCAAGGACCGCGGCTATCGCACCGCGCTCTTCGGAAAATGGCACCGCGGCGGCGCCAACGAGTGGGTGCACCCGCGCGACCAGGGCTTCGACGAAACTTACGGCTTCGTGGATGCCCGCCACGCCTGGGAGCATTACCCGAAGAAACTCTGGCGCAACAAGACCGAGGAGCCGGCCGACGGCTATTCGGCCGACCTGTTCTCCAATGAAGCCATCGGGTTCTTCGAGCGCAACCGCGCCCATCCTTTCTTTCTCTACCTGGCCTACAACGAGCCGCACTTCCTCATCGAAGCGCCGCCCGAAGAGGTGGCCAAATACAAGGGCAAGTTTGAGGAGAAGGACCCCGCCAACCCGCTGAACGCCACCTACGCGGCGATGGTCGCGCGAATGGACGCCGGCATCGGCCGGGTGCTGGCGTCGCTCGACCGGCTGGGCCTCGCGCAAAACACGCTGGTGGTTTTTTCCGCCGACAATGGGGCGACGTTTGAAGTCGGCAACAAGGGCACGTCGAATTACCACGACAGCAACCACCCGTTTGCCGGCCAGAAGCGCACGCTGAACGAAGGCGGCATGCGCATGCCCGGCCTGGTTCGCTGGCCGGGCCGCGTGGCGGCGGGACGCAAGTCCGACGCCATCGTTCACATGATTGACGTGCACCCTACGTTATTGGCGGCCGCCGGCGGCACGCCCGGCAGCCAACTGGACGGGCGCAACATGCTCGACGTGTTCGAGGGCAAGGCCCCGCCGCCCGACCGCACGCTGTTCTGGGAATGGCGCGGAGAGGGCGTCCAGTGGCATGCCGCCATGCGCGGCAACCTCAAGCTGATCGAGATCAACGGCTCCCGCTTCCTCTACGACGTGGTCCGCGATCCCGGCGAGCGCCGCAATGTCTTCGCCGAGTATCCCGAGCCCTACAAGCAGCTCCAGGCCGAGCTCGCCGCCTGGCTCGCCACCGCCCGCAAGTGACCAATGGGGGGCCGGCGTTGTGACAAATCGCGAAGAGTTGCTCAAGCGAATTTCAGTAAACTCCAACGTCTGCTTCGGAAAAACCCTGCATCCGCGGGACGCGCATCTGGGGTTCGCTTATCGTCGAGAATCTTGCCGAAGCCGTAAGCGAAGGCGAGATTCTGGCGGCCTACCCACATACGGGACGACATCCGCGCCGCACTGGCCTAC
>JBKKAI010000749.1:0-3588 GCA_046714815.1 Terriglobia bacterium
CGGTCCAGGCTCCTTTCACGCTGCGCACGCTAAGCACGCGCTTCCCGAATATCCGCACGGCGCGGCCGGGCATCCTCGACTTCTCCGTGTTCAAAGCGTTCCGTGTGCGGGAAGGAATGCGCCTCGAGTTCCGCGCCGAATCGTTCAACGCTTTCAACACGCCCTGGTTCGGCGCTCCCAACACAACGCTCGGCTCGTCAGGGTTCGGCACGGTGTCCATCTCGCAGGCCAATGACCCGCGCAACATCCAACTTGCGCTGAAACTGGTATTCTGATTCGATGTGTAGCACAAGCTTTCTTGCCTGAGCCGGAAAAACCCGCACAGGCAAGAATGCCTGTGCCACATGCCTCTGTGGCCAACCTTTGGTTCCGGCGTGGGTTCTGCCGGGCCCTCCGGCAACGGCGTTTGCGCCGGCGCGGCGGTTCTGAAATCGGGATATACTTTCCTCGCTCATCCGCGTCTCGCTCATACAATGATGCGCCGTACCCTTCCCCGCGTTGTATCACTCTCGCTGGCGGCGCTGCTGGCGGGTTGCGGCGGCTCCCGTTCGGGACCGTCCTACCGTGTCTACATCAGCAACGAAGCCTCGGGCGACCTGACCGTCATTGATCCGGTCAAGATGGAGGCGGTCGCCACCGTGCCGCTCGGAAAGCGCCCGCGGGGGCTTCATTCGAGCGCGGACGGGAAGCTGATCTTCGTGGCGCTGAGCGGCTCGCCGTTTGCGCCTCCCGGAGTGGACCAGAGCACCCTGCCACCCGCCGACAAGAGCGCGGACGGCATCGGTGTTTTCGATGTAGCGCAGAATAAACTGCTTCGCAAGATCGCCGCCGGTTCCGACCCGGAACAGTTCGCAGTCCGCAGGGATGACAGGCTTCTGTATGTCTCCAACGAGGACACCGGTGGCGTCAGCTTCGTTGACCTCGTTCAGGGACAGGTCCTACACACGCTCTCCACCGGCGGCGAGGCGGAAGGAGTGGCGCTCAGCCCCGACGAACGGTTCGTCTACGTGACCTCGGAGGAAGACGGCACGGTGGCGATCGTGGACGCCGCGGCGGCCCGAGTGGTCAAGACGATCAAGGTCGGGCTGCGGCCCCGAAATGTCGCCTTCCTTCCCGATGGGTCGCGCGCCTATGTCACCAATGAGAACGGCGCATCGCTGGGGGTGATCGCTACCGCGAAGCTGGAACTGACGCATTCCATTGCTTTGGAAGCGGGATCGAAACCAATGGGCATGGCGATGAGCCGCGACGGCTCACGGCTCTACGTCAGCACCGGGCGCGGGAAGAAGATCGTAATCCTCGAACCGGCGACGGAGAAGATCCTGGCTTCCTTCGAAGTGGGTGAGCGTCCCTGGGGCATCGCGCTCTCGCCCGATGAGAAGCTTTTGTTTACGGCGAACGGGCCTTCCAACGACGTCTCGGTCGTGGATTTGGCGAAGCGGGCGGTGATCAAGAAAATCAAAGTCGGCGACAGGCCATGGGGCGTGATCACGCTGAACCGGTGAGCGGCCAGAAAATAGCTGTAGCAATACGAACATTTCCTCCTATGATGTTCCGGCAGTGGACAGCCTGAAGGCTGTCCTACCGGAATCCACATGAGCACACCATACACGCTTCCGGCCCTTCATAACGCGATGTGGCCGGGACTGGTCGGGAAGGGTCCTGATTCCGAGCCGCCCATCGCTTTGGACACCATGCTCGACCTCACCGCCGCCGCTGAGGTTGACGGCGTATGGTTTGACGGCGTGGATCTGTTCCTCTCGTCGCCGCACACCGACATTGACTCATCCGACGACGATCTCAGCCGGCTCGCCGAAAAGCTCGAAGCCAAGGGACTGCGCGCCGGTTCCCTGGTGGCTCCCGTCTGGCCGCCGACCGGCGGTGGATCGGCCATGGGAGACGAAGCAGAGCGGGGACGGTTCCTGGCCCAGGTGAAGAAGGCGTGCCGGATCGGCCGCAAGCTCCGCGATCTGAAGATCCGGCAGTACGGGATCATACGGATTGACTCGGCGGCGAGTCCCGCCGAATGGGCGAAAGATCCCGAAGGCAATACAAAACGCATCGCCCGGACATTCCGCGAGGCCTGCTCCATCGCGGAAGACTTTGGCGAGCGGCTGGCCGCCGAAGGCGAAATCTGCTGGGCCGGCATGCACAGTTGGCGGCGGAACGTGGAGTTGCTCGAGCGGGTGGACCGCCCGCAAACGCTCGGATTCCAGGCGGACATGGCGCACACCATGCTCTTCACGATGGGCTACAACGCGCCCGAAGACCGGCTGCTGCCGGAGGGCTTCGACTGGTCGCAGCCGGACCTGCTGGCTGAAGCCTATCGGAAAATGGCCGGCGCGCTGCGTCCCTGGACCATTGATTTTCACGTCGCCCAGAACGACGGCAGCGTCAAAGGCGCAGGCTCGCACGACAAGACCGGCAGGCACTGCCTGCCGCACGATCCGGACGGGAAGCTCGATATTGTCCGCGACGCGGGCGCGTGGATGCGCGACGACAGGGGCCGGGCCACCCGCGCGTTTGCGCACATTTGCTGGGACGGCTGCATGTTCCCGAACTCCGTGATGCTCGATCCCCAGACATGGCAGGACGTGCTCCGAGTCATGATCGCGGTTCGAAACGCGCACGGCTGGATCTGAGATGAAAAAGCTCAATATCGGCCTCGTGGGCTACGGGTTCATGGGCCGAACCCACTCCAACGCATTTCTCAGAGTCGCCAACTTCTTTGATGTTCCTTATCAGCCCGTGCTGAAAGTCGTGTGCGCCAGGAACGCAGAGCGGGCCAGGTCCTTCGCGGCGCAGTGGGGCTTCGAGTCCGTGGAAACGGATTGGCGGCAACTGGTCGAGTCGCCGAAGGTGGACCTGATTGATATCGCCAGCCCCAATGATACTCATGAAGAAATAGCGGTGGCGGCCGCCCGGGCCGGCAAGATGGTCATGTGCGAGAAGCCCCTGGGCCGCAACGCCGCCGAGTCGGAAGCGATGGTAAAGGCGGTTGAGGACGCCGGGGTGGCCAACATGGTCTGGTATAACTACCGGCGCGTTCCGGCCGTCACGCTCGCCAAGCAATTCCTGGACGAGGGGCGTCTCGGGAAGATCTTCCACTACCGCGCCAAATTCCTGCAGGACTGGACGATCTCAGCCGACCTTCCCCAGGGTGGAGAGGGACTCTGGCGGCTCGACATCAACGTCGCCGGCAGCGGCGTCACCGGCGATCTGCTGGCGCACGCGATTGACACGGCGATCTGGCTGAACGGCCCGATTTCCGAGGTGTCGGCGATGACCGAGACGTTCATCAAGAGCCGCAAGCACAATCTGACCGGGAAGATCGAGCCGGTGGGAATTGATGATGCCAGTGCGTTTCTGGCGCGCTTTCAGAACGGGTCCCTGGCGACGTTCGAGGCGACGCGCTACGCCCGCGGGCATAAGGCGCTCTACACTCTGGAAATCAACGGCGAGCACGCCTCGATCCAGTGGGACCTGCACGATCTGCACCGCGTGCAGTATTTCGATCACCGGGATGAAGGCCGCGCCCGCGGATGGCGAAGCGTCCACATCACAGATCGAGACCATCCTTATATGGCG
>JBKKAI010000750.1:0-3923 GCA_046714815.1 Terriglobia bacterium
AGCGGGGCCACCAGAATCGCCAACCGCTTTGTGGCCTTTTTCAATGCGGTGGGACTGTTCAAGACCAGCGCGAAAACCGCCGCTTAGTTTCGGGAGAATACCTCACGAAGCCAGGCCTCCAGTGTCACCAGCAGCCAGATCTTGACTCCCCGCCGCGGGCGAAGGCCACCGAGGCGGCCGGCGAGCAGCCGCTCGAGGTATTCGCGCTCGATCAGCCGGTAGGGAGCCAACCCGTCGAGAAGGCGCTGGCGGGCCTGTGGCAGAAGCTACCCAATATCTAGCGCCGTATGATTTTGGCGGCGGGCGGGCTACACTCGCGGCCTGTTTGTTTCGTAATCGGCGACCATCACGAAGCAATTCGCTCCCTCGCGCAACTTAGGGAACAACTTCTTCATATACTCCGTGATGCCGTCGAATGAGATGTGGCAGAAACAGCCAAAGGAGAATAAGTAGCTAAACTTGTTATCCGGCAACATGCTGCAGTCTGAAATCATTGACCTGAAAGTAATGCATGTGATTTGCGGGACCAATATGCTGCCAGAAGGCGTTGTGCTCGGCCGAAAGCGCGTCCAGGCGCCACACCTCGGCCGCCCCGAGAAACGCCTTCGTCCATCCGCCACGTCCGGGAGCGATCTCGAGAATCACGCTGTTCTGCTTTACGTAAGGCTTGATGCATGCTTGATAGGTGGCATGGAGCACGCTCATGTAGCCAATTTGGCCGGAACCCCGAGTGCCCCATCGGGTCGAGCGGGTCGCCCTCGTAGTAGCCGCCATGCCAGAGTGTGATTTGTCACGAACTACCGACCACCTGAGGCGGTAGTTTTTCACGAACTTCCACCCACCCGTTTTCACGAACTTCCACCCAGGTTTTCAGGATCATCCACCCACCCCGCAGACCCCTTGCGAGGGGCGAGAGTATGTGCCAACCAGTCCGGCGGAGGACTGCGAATGGCATACCGGGAGGTACGGATGGTGGATGTGGAGCAAGTGATTCGCCGGTGGATGGCAGGCGAGGGGATGCGAGCGATGGCGCGAGGGACCAGTTTGGACCGCGGCACGGTTCGCCGCATTGTGCGTTTGGCCCAGGAAGCGGGAGTCGAGCGTGAGGGGCCGTGGCCGGAGGAAGGCCAGCTGGAAGCCGTCCGGTAGCGGATGGGCCGGCCAGGGTCTCCCATCGCCGCCGGTGAAGCCGAGCAACGGCTGCTCCCACGGCGGGACCAGATTCGAGCCTGGCTGGAGAAAGACAACCTGCTGTTGACCCGTCGCGGCTGCTCAGGACAGCCTCGATCTCATCGAAGCCGTCCCTTTGCAGCGTTGTCTGGACCTCTGTCGGAGACAGCCCATAATAGCCCTGCCTCCCAAGCATGAGCACGCTTTCGAAGGAGACGCCGCGGCGTCGGGCTTCCAGAAGAAAGCCAACCCCAATGACCCCGGACACGGTCCTCATTTTCAACTCACCCAGAAAGTCGATGGCAAGACGGTGACACAGAATCTGCCCTTTCCAGCAGCCGTCGGTAAGGCGGAGAGTGAGTGAGATCGCTGAGTTCCGCAAGTTCCAGACCCTGACCGGCAAGTTGGCTGATGTCAAATCGGAAGATCTGCCGGTTACGGCCAGTGGACCATCGAGATGGCCGTGCGTTCGGCCATGCATCAGGCCGGGGCCGCCGCGTTGACCGAACTGCTGCAATTCGCATGGGAGAACCGATTCCGATTCTGTATACCCAAATGGACGGGACGGGAGTGCCTGTAGTGAAGAAGGAAACCATAGGCCGAGCGGGCAAGACGGAAGGGCAACCGGCCCACGCCCGGGAGGCCAAGTTGGGATGTGTGTTCACGCAAACGAAATGGGATGGGGAGGGCTAGATCTTGAGGATGCGCTCGATCTCGTGAACGCCGCTGATGCGCCGGATGGAGGCGACAATCCGGTCCAGGTGCTTGGTGTCGAGGATTTCAATAGTGACGTCAATGGTGGCGTGGTGGTCGGCTTCGTCGGTCCGCGCCTCGATGTTGCGGATGTTGGTGTTGTCTTCCGAGATCACCGAGGTGAGGTCGCGCATCATGCCCGGCCGATCGTCGGCGAAAATCACCAGCTTCACCGGATAGGAGTCCTGGGCGGCGCGCGCCCATTCCACGTCAATCTGACGCTCCCGCTCGTACAGCAGGTTGGCGACATTGGGGCAGACCTTGGAGTGCACCGCGATGCCCTTCCCGCGGGTGGTGTAGCCGATAATCTCCTCGCCGCGGATCGGGTTGCAGCACTTGGCGCGGTAAACCAGCAGGTCACCCGCGCCTTTCACCACGATGGCTTCGGCCCCGTCGCGCGCTATCCCCGAAACCTTCTTCGGCCCGGCGAAACGGCCGGCGTCTTCGCCTTCCTGATCCTTGAGGGGCTCCGGCGCCAGCTTGGCCAGCACTTGCCGCGCGGAATACTTGCCGAACCCGATGCCGGCCACCAGGTCGTCGGACTTGTTGAAGCCGTATTCCTGGGAAACCTTCAGGTACGTTTCGTCGCTGACCTTCTTCAGATTCACTTCGTAGCGGCGCGCCTCCTTTTCCAGCAGGCGCTTGCCGATCTCAATGGCCCGCTCGCGCTGGCTGATGTTCAGCCAGTGGCGGATTTTGTTGCGCGCTTTGGAAGTCCGGACAAAGGTGAGCCAGTCGCGGCTGGGATGGTGGCCCTGCTGGGTGAGGATCTCGACGATGTCCCCGTTCCGGAGCTTGTGGCGCAGCGGCACGATCCGCCCGTTGACCTTGGCGCCGACGCAGGCGTGGCCGACTTCGGTGTGGATGGTGTAGGCGAAATCCACCGAGGTGGCGTCGCGCGGCAGCATCATGACCTTCCCGCGGGGCGTGAAGGTGTAGACCTCGTCCGGGTACAGGTCAATCTTCAGCGAGGAAAGGAATTCGCCGGGATCGTGCATCTCGCGCGCCCATTCCACGAGTTGCCTCAGCAGCGCCACGCGCTGGTCCTCGCTGTCCCCCTTGCGCGAAGTCTCGACTTCCTTGCCGGAGGGAACCTTGCCTTCCTTGTATTTCCAGTGGGCGGCAATGCCCAGTTCCGCCACCCGGTGCATTTCGTGAGTGCGGATCTGCACTTCGAAGGTCTGGCCGGTGTCGGTGATCACCGAGGTGTGGAGCGACTGGTACAGGTTGGGCCGCGGCATGGCGATGAAGTCCTTGATCCGCCCCGGCACCGGCCGCCAGAGGTTGTGGATCACGCCGAGAGCGCCGTAGCAGTCCTTCACCGAGTTGGTCAGGATGCGCACCGCCAGCAAATCGTACACCTGGTCGAGCGTGATCCGCTGCCGCCGCAGCTTCTGCTGGATGCTGTAGATCCGCTTGATGCGCGCCTCGACCTTGGCGGTAATGTCATGCTCCTTCATCTTTCCCTCGATGATGGAGGTCACCTCGTGCAGGAAGGCTTCATTGACCCGCCTCTTCGACTCGAGCGATGACTTGATCTCGCCGAAGGCGTCCGGCTCGAGGTGGCTGAAGGCCAGGTCCTCCAACTCGCCGCGGATCCGGCTCATCCCCAGCCGGTGCGCCAGCGGCGCGTAGATTTCCATGGTCTCGCGGGCGATGGCTTCGCGCCGCGGCGGCGGCAGGTGCTGCAGCGTTCGCATGTTGTGCCGCCGGTCGGCCAGCTTCACCAGCATCACGCGGATGTCGTCCACCATCGCCAGCAGCATCTTGCGGACGTTTTCGGCCTGCCTCGCCTCGGCGGTGGAAAAATCCAGCTTGCTCAGCTTGGTGAGGCCCTCCACCAAGTGGGTGATCTCGGCGCCGAACTCGGCGCTGAATTGCTCGGGGCCAACTCCGGTGTCTTCCAGGATGTCGTGCAGCAGCCCGGTCGCGACGCAGACGACGTCGAGCTTCATCTCCGCCAGCAGGTGGGCCACTTCCACAGGGTGCGAAAGGTAGGG
>JBKKAI010000751.1:0-4140 GCA_046714815.1 Terriglobia bacterium
CAGCCGTGCCGTTCTTCTTCAAGCAGTGGGGTGGCGTTCGCAAATCGCGGAGTGGACGCATGCTGCAGGGCGAGACCTACGACGAGTTTCCATTGGCCGTGCATTCCGTCGTCCGAAATCCGAAAACCGCGACCTCTTATGCCTGAACGCGAAGTGCTGGAAGCGGATGTGCTGATTGTGGGCGCGGGGCCGGCGGGACTGGCCTGCGCGCTGCGGCTGGCGCAGCGCGCCGCCGCCGAGCCTTCGACGCTGAACCTGGAAAACGTCAACGTGCTCGAGAAGGGGCGCGAAGTGGGCGCGCACCTGCTCTCGGGCGCCGTGCTCGACCCGCGCGGCCTGCGCGAGCTCCTGCCGGACTTCGAAAACGACGCGCCGCTCGACACCCCCGTCAAGAGCGACGCCGTCTACTACTTCACCGGCGGCGGGCAGATCCGGTTTCCCATCGTCCCGCCGTTCCTCCACAATGAGGGCAATTTCATCGTGTCGCTGAACCGCCTGGGCAAATGGCTGGGCCGCCGCGTGGAGCAGGCCGGCGTCACGATCTTCACCGGGACGTCGGGCATGGAGGTGCTGTTCAACGAGCAGGGCGCCGTCATCGGTGTACGCACCGACGACAAGGGCCGCGACCGCGAGGGCCGCCCCAAGGACAACTATCAGCCGGGCTGCGACCTGCACGCGAAGGTCACCGTGTTTGCCGAGGGCCCGCGCGGCTCGCTCGCCAAGCAGCTTTTCGCGCAGAAGGGCCTGGAGAAAGGCCGCAACCCGATGACCTACGCGCTGGGCGTGAAGGAATTGTGGGAGCTGCCTGCCGGGCGCATCCCGCCGGGCAGCGTCACGCACACGATGGGCTGGCCGCTGGCGACGGACATGTACGGCGGCGGCTGGATGTACGGACTCCAGAACAACCAGGTGTCGCTCGGGCTGGTGGTCGGGCTCGATTACCGCAACCCGCTCTTCGACCCGCACAACGCCTTCCAGCGATGGAAGACGCATCCGTTCGTGCGCGCGCTGCTCGACGGCGGACGCATGGTGAAGTACGGCGCGAAAACCATCCCCGAGGGCGGATACTTCTCCATGCCGCGGCTGGTGACCGACGGCGCGGTGGTTATCGGCGACTCGGCCGGCTTCCTCAATTCGCAGCGGCTGAAGGGCATTCACCTGGCGATCAAGAGCGGCATGATGGCCGCCGACGCCGTGTTCGACGCCTTCGCCGCCCATGACTTTTCCGCCGCGCGGCTCGCCGCCTACGAGCGAAGCTTCGAAGCCAGCTGGGCGCGCGACGAATTGTGGAAGGTGCGCAACTTCCACCAGGCCTACGAGCACGGGCTGGTGCGCGGCATGTTCCATACCGGCCTCCAGATGGTGACCGGCGGCCGCGGCCTGCACGCCCGTTACTCCGCCGAAGCCGGCCACCGCCGCTACCGCAAGCTGACGGAGTCCAACGCCGCGCCGCCGCCGCGCGTCGCGCCCGACGGCAAGCTGACATTCGACAAGCTCACCGATGTTTTTTTCTCGGCGGCGAAGCACGAAGAGCACCAGCCCGCTCACCTGCTCATCCACGACACCAACATCTGCAACAACCGCTGCACGGTTGAGTTCGGAAACCCGTGCCAGCACTTCTGCCCCGCCGCCGTCTACGAAATGGTGGAGAAAGACGGCAAGCGCCAGATCCACCTGAACCCGTCCAATTGCGTCCACTGCAAGACCTGCGACATCATGGACCCCTACGAGATCATCACCTGGGTTCCGCCCGAGGGCGGCGGCGGCCCCAATTACGAAAACCTGTAACCGGCGCCGCTGACGTCACTGCCTGAGCGACTCCGCAGCCGGAAAAAAAACGCCGGAGGCAGCAACGGGAATCTGTTCCTCCGCGTAATAATACCGAAGAGAGAGAACCTTGAATCCGATTTCCCAAATGAAACCGATACTTGCCGCCGCAATCATGACGGCGCTGGCGGCCTCACTCGCGGCACAAAACACGCCAGCGGCGATGCCGCCGTCCCTGGGATCCGACGAGATCATCCGCAGAGCGGTCGCCCGCGCGAAATGGACCGACGGACACAGACCTTCCCGCGACTATGTCTTCACTCGGCACGTGATCCGAGAGGAGCTGGACGGACGCGGCGCGGTGAAGAATCGCGAAGAGAGGGTCTACCAGGTGGTGCCCATCAGCGAAACGGCCCGATTCGCAAGGCTGGTCCAAAAGGACGGCAGGCCTCTGGCCGGAGCAGATCTCGCCAAGGAACAGGAGCGTGAAAAAACTTTTCGCGAGAACTTGCGGAAGCAGCAGGCTTCACCGCCATCCGCCCGGAAGCCTAACGAGAACGAAGTGAGGTTCAATGAAGATCTGGCCGGCCGGTACATTTTCCAGGTAGCGAAGCGCGAACTGGTGAACGGCCGCCCGGCGTTCCTGTTGACCGTGCGGCCCAGGAGCAAAGACCTGCCTGTGCGCGGGCCGATTGACCGTGTCCTGAACAAACTGGCCGGCCAACTCTGGATAGACGAGGTGGATTTCGAGATTTGTCGAGTAGATGTTTATCTGACGGAGAAGGCGTCGTTATGGGGCGGGCTTGCCGGATCGCTGCGGCGGCTCGACCTGTTCATAGAGCGCGCGCCGGTGGATGGCGTTTGGCTGGACAGTCGCGTTCGACAACATGTGGAAGGCAGGATGGGCTTAAAGTCCCTTCGGGAACGGGTCACCGTCACCCTCAGCGATCACCGCAAGGCGACACCGGCGCCGGGGCAAGCGGCCAAGCCTGCGATGTAGCCGCTTCAGCACCGTGGATGTCGCAGCGGACATACGGCCGTGTCGAATGCGGCAGCGCCAGGCGGCCCTGCCACGAGATCGCCGAGGCTCAGTTACCGGTCGAAGCCAGGATGCCCGTATCAGGTGTCATTCGCATCATTGTGTGAACAGCCCCGCTACCTACCAGTGGTACGTTGCGGTATTGACTGCTCCGGGAGAAGCACTTTCCGGCTAACCCGGTAAGGAGAGAAGTGGGGGGGCGGGCCTCTTGGCCCGCAGCCGGCCTCCAGGCCGGCTACTTAAACGGCGACGCGACGGAGGAGGCATCGTCTCAGCCGGCCTGGAGGCCGGCTGCGGCCCTGGAGGGCCAAACGGATATTAGCGCCAATTATCTAACAGACCTCACCAGGCAAGCTATTGGCAGCATGAAACTTCCGAAACTGCTATAGGAGTTCTGAAGTTAAAACCCCTCTGGACCTGTGGCTGGCCCGCGCCTTCTTCCGCCGCAGAACCTCGAACAGTTCCACGCCCGGCGTTCGGATCGAACCGCAAAGTCACAGAACAACAACCGTCCCGGCAGGCAGAGTCCCAGTGAATAGAATGGCGCAATGTCTGGGCGCCAGTTGCATTGCTCTACGGTACACTTCCTCGCGATTCTTGCTGTGGAAGAGAACCTTGCCACCTTGCACTTCAAGGACCTCGGTCGTGACCGGATCTTCCACCAACACCCACTCTGAATGGAAACGTTCCTGAATCTCCGTTAGGGTCAGCACGTCACTCATGCGCGCCTCCATAACCCAGGCGGGAGAGGGCCTCGCGGGCGGCCTGGCGGTCGTCGAAGGGCAGGGTGCGGGCGCCGATGATCTGGTAGGTTTCGTGGCCTTTGCCGGCGATGAGGACGATGTCGCCGGCGCGGGCTTCCGCCAGCGCCATCTCAATGGCCTTGGACCGATCCGGCTCGATCGAGAAACGCGGCCCCGATTTCTCCACAGATCTCTCCACACATCTCTCCACGCCGGGCAAGGCATCGTGGATGATGGCGAGCGGCTCCTCGGAGCGCGGATTGTCGCTGGTGATCACCACCACGTCGCTGCCCGAGCCCGCCGCTTCACCCATCAAGGGGCGCTTGGCGCGGTCGCGGTCGCCGCCGCAGCCGAAGACTGTAATGACGCGCTTGCCCGGCGCGATCAGTCCGCGCGCCGTGGCCAGCAAGTTGCGCAGCGCATCATCGGTGTGGGCGTAATCCACAACCACCAGGACCGGCTGGCCGGCCTTGACTTGCTCGAAGCGGCCCGGGACGTTATCGAGCACCGCCAGGCCATGCTCCACTTCGGCCGGGCTCAGTCCCAGGGCCAGAGCGGTGGACGCCGCCGCCAGCAGGTTGTAGACGTTCG
>JBKKAI010000752.1:0-6291 GCA_046714815.1 Terriglobia bacterium
GCTCGAACCTGGCTTCGCAGACGGCCTCGGCGGCGGCGCTTCCGCTGCCCACGACGCTGGGTGGCGTGGTGGTCCGTGTCAATTCCTATGCCGCTCCCCTGCTTTTTGTTTCCCCGCGGCAGATCAACTTCGTGCTGCCCTGGGAGATCCTGGGATTGAGCGAAGTGGTGATCGCGGTGACCAGCGGCGGTTTGACCAGCAATGCGCAGGTTCTGGCGCAGGCGGTGGCCGACCCGGGCATCTTCACAACCGGCTCGTCCGGCCAGGGAGCGATTGTGATCGCGACGACCGGAGAATTAGCGGCGCCGGCCGGCTCGGTTCCCGGCCGGGCCTCGCGGCCCGCCCGCCGCGGCGAGTTCCTCTCCATCTTCGCCACCGGCCTCGGCCCCGTCCGGTCGCAGCCGGCCAGCGGCGCCGCCGCCCCCGCCGGCACCGCCTCGCGCACCATCTTTCTCCCCACCGTGACCATAGACGACGCCGAAGTGCCGGCCGATTTTTCGGGCCTCGCCCCGGGCTTCAGCGGCCTGTATCAGGTGAACGTGCAGGTCCCGGCGAACCAGCGCTCCGGCTCCGCCATCCCGGTCAAGATCATCATCAACGGCATCGAGTCCAACACCGTCACCATCGCCGTCCAGTAGACTGAACCAGAGCCTCGCCTGGACTGGCCGGAGGGCTGAGTGGTTCAATTTCCGCGGCCGGACCCAGATCACCGTGCAGCACGGTAAGTTGGCCAATGCCGCGCAGGCGGCGCGGATGAAGACCTACTGGGGCCACAGCCTCGACCGCCTCCAGGCCGTGGCTCGAATCGTAAGCAGTGGTAAAATTCAGGATATGGAAAAAGCGACATTCGGCGCGGGCTGCTTCTGGGGCGTCGAGGTGGAGTTCCGCCAAACGCCCGGCGTGATTGACGCCGCTGTCGGCTATCTCGGCGGCACGTTCGAAGACCCCACCTACCGCGATGTCTGCACCGGCCGCACGGGACACGCCGAAGCGGTCGAAGTAACCTTCGACCCGGCGAAGGTTTCCTACCGGCAGTTGCTCGACCTGTTCTGGAAAATGCACGACCCCACGACGCCCAACCGCCAGGGGCCGGACGTGGGCACGCAATATCGCTCGGCGATCTTCTTTCATTCTCCCGAGCAGGAAGCCGCGGCGCGCGCGTCGAAAGCCGGGCAGGAAGCATCGGGCCGCTTCCGCCGCCCGATTGTCACCGAGATTGCCCCGGCGTCCACCTTCTACCGGGCCGAGGAGTATCACCAGCGCTACCTGGAAAAGCGCGGGATGCCCTCCTGCCACCGGTAGTCGCTCAGGCTTCCGTGCCGCACGGTGCGCAAGCGGCGTGTCCGGCTCCCTCTCCACTTTGACGAACGTCGCCCGGCGCGGGTCCGGCGCCGGCCCGTGCAAGGCAGGCTATTTCACGATGGTTTTTTCGACGGCGAGGTTGTCAATGCGGTCCTGGACGCGCACGGCGATCGTCTGTTCGCCCGCGCCGCTGCCGGCCGCCACGAAGCTGTAGTCTTCCTCGAGCGAGTCGGAGAGCTGGTCCACCGGCAGCACCAGGCGCCAGTCCGAGCCGTTCAGCGAATACTCGGCCTTCTTGATCGGCGACAGCGCATCGGCGGCGCGGAAAGCGATCCGCAGCCTCCCGCCCTCCGGAGTGGCCTTCAGCCCGGTGATCTGCGGCGGCGTGTTGTCCACTTCGAACGGCGCGCTTGGGCGCTCGTCCGTCAACGCGTCCTGCTCGGAGTTGGACGGCGAGTCGGAGGCCACCACCTTCACGTAATAGATGCCGTCGGGGAAGGCGGTGGAATCCCACGAATAGAACTTGTCGGTGAGCTTATCCTTCAGCAGCTTCCAGGTGCGCTCTTCCTTCCCGCGGATGTGGACGGAAAACATCAGCAAGTCGTCATTGTCATCGCGCGCGGCCCAGCGAACGCCCTGCGCGCCCTTCTGCGCCAAGAGCTGTGCGGGTGGATCGAAGCGCGGCATGCCGCCGGGCTGCGATGTGCGGGACAGGCCGAGCGGCGGCAGCGTGATCGGCGGCAGCGGCTGGCCTGGCTGGGTCACGCTGGGCTGGAACCGGTATCCGGGCGGCGTGGCCTGCACCTCTTCCACCGCCGGCTTCACGTTCTTGGGGAAATAAGCGATTTTCACGGTATCGAGCCACGGCGTGCTCTTGCCGTCGGTCGCTGCCAGCACCGCTTTCCACTGCAGAAAGCGCGCGCCGGGACTGGCGCTCGGCTCGCTGTTCCCGCGGGCCGCATTCGGCCCTCCCACCGGGGCCCACGGGCTCCAGTTGCGGTCGGGATTATCAGCGTTGCCGGAGCGGGTAAACAGCTTCACGCTGGAGCCGGCCGGGGCCTCGGCGCTCCAGAAAACGCGGCCCCAGCGGGCGAAGTTCCGCGCGTCGAATACCTCGGATTCGTAAATCCCATCGGCCTCGAAGCGGTCGCTGATTTCGTGCAACCGCCCGATGTTGCTGGCGGCGGCAAACAGTTCGCCGTTGCGCCGCCGCAAAAACGAGGTTACCTGCGACGACTGCGCTTTCAGCAGGCTGGTGTAAAGGCCGCCGGGTTCCAGCTCGAAGACCCTGCCTTTGTTGCCGGAGCCGAGCAGCAGCCGCTCGCCCCTCAGCGCCAGCGCGTAAACAACATCTTCCTTCGAGGCCCACAGGCGCAAGGGCGAGCCGTCGGGGAAGATGCGGTAAACTTCGGTGCCGCCGGCCACCGGCGGAATCGAAGGCACAGCGGGGGACGGCGGACCGGCCACCACCGGCGGCGGTGGCGGCAGCGCCGCCGCCGGCATCACCTGGCGAGGCTGCTTGTCGCCGACCGCGGCGGCGTAGATGCTGCCGTCCGGCCCCACTTCCACCGCCGTCACTTCCTTTTTCGCCGTCTGGTAGAGCACAAAGCCTTCGCCGGCCGGCGAAATGCGCAGCACCAGCCCGCTGGGGTCGGTGCCGATAATCACGTTGCCGGCTTTGTCCACGGCGATGGAGCGCACGTGCGTCTCGTCACTGTTGAAGAACAGCTTGCCCTCGCCCTTGCGGTCCACGCGGTAGAGCTCGCCCTTGTCGCCGGTGGCCACCAGCAGGTGGCCGGTGGGATCGAAGGCCATCGCCCAAACGTATTTCGCCTGCTTCGGCTCGAAAAACACGCTGCTCTTTCCGTCGCGGCCGATCTTGTAAACCTTGGGGTCGGGCGAGGTCGCCGCGTAGAGGTTGTCGTCGCCGTCCACGGCCAGCGCGTGGATCTCCAACTCCTTGCTCTCGAACACGGTTTCGGGCTTGATTTCCGCATCACCCGGGCTTCTGCCCAGCGCGACGCGCACCACCTTCGCCGGCGAGCCGCCGCCCACGTACAGGTTGCCGCGGCTGTCCTCGGCCAGCGCCCAGACGTAAGTCATCGCCGGATCGCTGACTTTGCGGAAGCGCGGCGCCAGCATCAGTTTGCCGTCGCTGCGCAGCGAAAGGCGATGGAGCGTGCCCTTGTCCAGGTCGTCGTATCCCTGTTCCTCCCAGACGCGCGGCGTATCGGCGGGCAGGGTCAGGGCGAACGCCAAGCCGAAAAGCGAAACGAGAAGTCGCATGGTGAGAATTGTGTGTGTACGGGGACGGGTTATTTCACCGTCACCACTACCGTCTGGCTCCCGGAGACGACGTAATCCACTGGAATGGATTCCTGCTGAACGGAGGACTCATTGAGGATCGTCAGGCGGTTCTGAACGCGGCCCGAGTCAATCACGTTGGCCACCGACGACGGGATGCTCGGCAGCACTTTGTCCTCGACAAACGCGGTGGGGCTGGGCTGCAGCAGCGTCACGTACAGCCGGCCGTTGGCCAGCTCGCGGTTCATCACCGAAATAATCTGGTTCAGGCCGGGGATGCGGGTGGAAGCCAGCACCATGTTGTGCGAGCGGTTGACCATGTCGGCGTCGCTGAACAGCACGCGCAGGTCGCCCTTGCGCGCCGTGGCCGGGATGGTCATCTGCACGTCCTTGACGATGCGCTCGCCGCGGTACGGCCGCAGGTACACCTTCATGTTCAGCGTTTCGCCGGGCCGCGCCTCGTTCTTCTCCACCCAGACGTGCTCGATGGCGGCGGTGCGCCGCTCCGGGATCACCTCGAAGTCCATCTTCACGCCATTGATCTTCGGCGTCTCGAAAGAGTTGTTGAAGATGCGCGAGAAGCGCTCGCTGATCCAGAAGCTCAGCCCCATCGGCCCGGGCATTCCGGCCGGCCCGTCGCTGTTGGCGTAGAGGTTTTCCATTTTCACTTCCGGGAAGCCGTCGAGCTGGATCGAGCCGTTCACGCGGAAGGTGGCCTCGTCGCCGTACTCGTTCACCGCGAACAGCGTGTTGAACAGGGTGAACATCAGCATGAACGGCGTGAACTTGGCGTTCTGGAAAACCTGGAAGCGGTAGACGCGGCTCTTGCCGCCGGCGCGCACCGTGGCCTCCACCGGGATCATCGTCGCGGTTTCGCCCAGGATGCCGAGGATGCCGTTGTGGCGGTCCTGGCGCAGCGCGCCGACCACTTCGGTGGCGTTGGCCACCTTGGTGGGCGCGAAGCTGGAGCCGATGGTGGTGATGACTTCGGCCCGCGCCATGGGCATCTCCACCTGTCCGAAGTTCAGCACCGGGTGGCCGCAGCCCAGCACGCGGTGGCCGTCGTTGTAGGTGACCGTGCAGGTGGCGGCCACCGACATGTCGCCGGAAACCAGGATGCCGGAAAAGGCCGAGCCCGGCGGCAGCGCGCGCTTCAGGGCCTCGCGATCGGCGGTGGGCCGGGCATCGCGCAGCGAGCTGCCGGCGCCGCCCTGCACCGGCGTTACACCCATCTGCCGGAAGGTATCGGAGAAGTGCCGCAGCACGCCGGGGTGAAAGCCGCTGAAGGCCAGCGGCGTCTCGATCGGCGTCATGAAATCGTCCGGGCCGGGGCCGCTGACATTGTGCATGCTCAGCATCGCCCTCAGTTCGCCCGGCAGCGGGATCTTCCGGCCGGATGCCGCCACCGCCGGCACCTTGCTCTCGTCAATTTCCTTGATCCCCAGCATCAACTCGGCGGGCGTAATGCCGGCGATCGGCTCCTTGGTGAACATGCCGATGCGCAGCGATATCGCGCCCACCAGCTTCCCGTCTATGTACACCGGGCTGCCGCTCATCCCGCCGGCCACGCCCGTTCCGCTGACCTTGTCGCCCAGCTTCGCCAGGATGATGTGCTGGCGCGGCCCCCACACGTTCTTCATGACGCCCAGGATTTCCACCGAGAACGACTCGACCTTGTCCCCCTCGAAAACCGTGTAGCCGATGGCCTTCATCCCCGGCTTGACGTCATCTATCGGGAAGACCTGGACTGCCTGGCCCGCCGCCGGCAGGCCCGGCGAACCGGCCGCGATGCCCATCGCGCATACCAGAACTGTGAGGGTGACGAAAAGTGGCTTGCGAACCATAGGCCAGAACTCCCTGTGTCAATCCAGAGCCAGAGGTGGGGGTACTGTCTAACTCTACCATAACGTCACACGGAGGGATAGACCGAACCACGGCCGAACGCCCAAACGTGCGGCAGGTCCAAGCCACCCGCGGCCTTTGCCAAATTGCCGGGATTGATCTGCGCCGGCGGCGCCGGGCAGGACCACCGACGAAGCTTCGCGGGGATTGCCTGCTGGTAGTACGAAATGTCATACTCGGGGCATGGTTTTGAAGATCGCCGTCACACTGGAAAAACGCGCCGTCGAGGACCTGGACCGATGGGTGCGCGAAGGGAAGTACCCAAACCGTAGCAAGGCCTTGCAGTCCGCGGTTCAACTCCTCGCGGAACGGGAAAAGCGTAAGCGCTTGGCCTGCGAGCTGGCAAAACTCGATCGCGCCGAAGAACAGCGCATGGCGGAAGAGGGCCTGGGAGATGCTTCGTGGCCGGCATCTTAAGGGGCGAGATCTACTGGGCGGATCTTGATCCGGTCCGCGGCCGCGAGCAGGCAGGCATGAGGCCCGTCCTGATCCTGAGCAATGAGCTGTTCAACCGGCGATCAGGAACCCTGATCGTGATGGCCATCACGAGCCAGCCACAACGAGCGGGTTTCCCTCTCACGCTCGCGCTTCTCCCGGAGAAACTCTCCCGCCCGTCGTGGGTGAAGATCTCGCAAATCCGAACGATCTCGGTGGAGCGCCTCGGCAAAAGAATGGCATCCCTGGAGAAGGGCGACCTGGACCAGGTTATCGAAGGGCTGCTGGAGCTGGTCGGTTAAATGGCTGTGAGGAAGGGGTTCGAACCCCCGGGGCCGTTCCCAGCAC
>JBKKAI010000753.1:0-6770 GCA_046714815.1 Terriglobia bacterium
GAATCAATGGGTTGGACTTTCGGCTTCCAGCGGGTTTGGGCGAAAAAGAAGCCGATCAGCCGGAACCGAGCGGCACAACCTGCGAATGTTGCGGCGGCGCTGGAGCGCTGCCCCACAATCAGAGACAATAGCACTCGCTTACAGGCGGGACGCCTGCGCCCCCAGAAGTGCTAGAATTGGCGGGTTTCGCGACAAGCGCGACAAGGAGAGGTGAACCATGCAGACAAGGCGAAAGTTTCTGGGCAGCGCCGCGCTGATAGCGGCGGGGGCCGGCCCGGCGCAGGCGCGGCCCGCAAAGTACGTGCGCTACGAAATCGGTGGCCGCGCTTCGTATGGGTTGCTGGAAGGCGAGACGGTCCAGGAGCTTCGCGGCGACCTGTTCAGCGGCGCGAAGCCGGCCGGCGCCAGGCACAAACTCAGCGCCGTGCGCCTGCTGGTTCCCTGCCAGCCCTCCAAGGTGCTGGCCGTGGGACTCAATTACAAGAGCCACCTCGGCTCGCGTCCCGCCCCGAAGAACCCGGAGATCTTTATCAAGACGCCGTCGTCATTGCTTGCGCACGCCGGCCAGATCCTGATTCCCGCCGGCACAAACGACGTTCACTATGAAGGCGAACTGGTCGCCGTCATCGGGAAGAGGGCGAAAAAAGTGTCGGTGACGGAAGCCCCCGGCTATGTCTTCGGCGTCGCCTGTGGCAACGACGTCAGCGCGCGCGATTGGCAAAAAGCCGACCTGCAGTGGTGGCGCGCCAAGTCTTCCGACACCTTCGGCGCCCTGGGTCCCTGCCTTGTCACCGGGCTCGATTTCAGCGACGTTCGTCTCCAGACCCGGCTGAACGGGCAGGTGAAGCAGTCGCAGACCACTGCCGACCTGCTCTTCAACGTTGCGGCGATCGTCAGCTTTATCAGCCAGGCGATGACGCTGCTGCCGGGCGACGTTATTTACACCGGTACACCGGGACAGACGAGCGCGATGAAGCCGGGCGACATCGTGGAGGTGGAAATCGAAGGGATCGGGATTCTAAAGAACACGGTTGGGTCGGGCTAGATGCCGGGAACCAAACGCCTGGTGGTCCTTCTGCTGCTTCTGGCTATGGCCGGCTGCGGAGGAAAGGGACGAGGTCCGCGCGCGCTTTCGCCACAAGACGCCCTGAAGAGTTTCCATCTGAGCGAAGATTTTCGAGTGGAGCTTTACGCGTCCGAGCCGGAGGTCGAAGACCCGGTGGAGATGGCCTTTGACGAAGACGGACGCGTCTATGTCGCCGAGATGCGGGATTACCCGGACGATCCGCCGCCGGGCAAGCCGGCCCGGTCGCGGATCCGAATGCTGGAAGATCGCGACGGAGACGGCCGGATTGATCGGTCCTGGATTTTTGCCGACGAGGTCCTGCAGGTCAGCGGCCTCATGCCCTGGAAGGGTGGCCTGCTGGTAACCAGCGCACCCGACATCCTCTTCATGAAGGATACCGACGGGGACGGGAAGGCCGACATCCGCAAGGTCCTCTACACCGGCTTTCCCAAGGTAAATTCCGAGGCCCGCATCACCAACCTCCGGCTGGGCATTGACAACTGGATTTACGCGGCCAACAACGGCTCCGACGGCAAGGTCACTTCGCCGGACCACCCCGAGCGGCCGCCCATCGTCGTGCGCGGAACCGACTTTCGCTTTCGCCCGGATCGCGACCTCGCCGAACCTGCATCCGGCCCCACACAGTTCGGCATGACCTTTGACGACTGGGGAAACCGGTTCCTCACGCAGAACACTATCCACATCCGGCACTCTGTGGTTCCGATGCAATACCTCGCCCGCGCACCCTCGCTCGGAGTCCCCGCCGTCTCTCAGGATATCTCCGACCACGGGCGGCCTTCGGTGCGCATGTTCCAGCTCACCAAGCCGCAGGCTTGGCGGGAGCAGCGGACGACCATCCGGCAGCACCGCCATCACGAAAACCAGAACAACGTTACGGAACTGCTTTCCGGTTATTTCACGGCCGCCAGCGGCGGCACCGTGTATACCGGCGATGCTTTCCCTGAGGAATACCGGGGAAATGTTTTTACCGGCGACGTCGCCGGCAATCTTGTCCACCGCGACATCCTCACTCCCGACGGCGCAACGTTTTCGGCGCGGCGCAGCAAAGACGGAGTGGAGTTTCTCGCCTCCACCGACGTTTGGTCTCGCATCTGCAACTTCGCCAACGCGCCCGACGGCAACCTGTACATGACCGATATCTACCGGGAGTTCATCGAGACGCCCGAATCCATTCCGGAGTCCATCAAGAAAGGGATGGACTTCTGGAGCGGCGACACGCTCGGAAGGATCTATCGGATGGTTCCGAACAAGCCGCGGGTGAGGCGCGATCTGAAGCCCAGGCTGGGCGCCGCCACCACAGCCGAGTTGGTCGCCGCCCTCACCCACGCCAACGGCTGGCATCGCCAGACGGCCCAACGGCTGCTGCTGGACCGGCAGGATCCGGAGGCCGTGCCGCTGCTCGAAGCGCTAACCGAAAGCGATGACTTTCCGCAGGGGCGGCTCCATGCATTATGGACCCTGGAAGGCTATTCCGCATTGAGCGAGGAGATGCTGCTCCGCGCGCTGAAAGATCCGCACGCAGCCATCCGCGAGCACGCGCTGCGGCTCTCCGAGCCCTTCCTGGGAAAGTCACGGGCCCTGGCGGCGGAGGTGCTGGCGCTCACCGGCGACCCGGAGCCGCGCGTGCGGTTTCAGCTTGCGCTGACGCTTGGTGAGCTGAAGCAGAGTCAGAAGCAGGCGCTCGACGCGCTGGCCCGGATTGCCTCCACCCATGCCGGGGACCGCTGGTTTCGCGTCGCCATCCTCAGCTCCGTATCGGATGCGGCGTTGCAACTGTTTGAAGCGCTCCAGGCAAGGCGCTTTGCCTGGGAGAAGGCGGGTGAGAACTCGGAATTCCTTTTCCAGATCGCCTCGCTGATCGGAGCGAAACAGGATGGGGCGGAGGTCACGCGATTCCTCAACTTGCTGACGAGAGTCGCGCAGCCGGAGGCGGCGCTGCGGGGGCTGGCGAACGGTTTTCGCCTGGCTGGGGTAAGCGGCCTGCGCGCGCCGGGAGCCGATGCCGCGCTGCTGCGATACCTGAACAACGCCTCGGAGCCGGTCCAAAAGGCGGCCTGGGAGGCGGCCCGCTACCTCGAGCTGCGGGCCATTATGGAAAAAGCCAAGCGGGAGGCGGTGTCGGCTTCGCTTTCGGTCGAGAAGCGAGCGGTCGCCATCCGCGCTCTTCGTGGCGGGACATTCGCCGCCGCCGGCAAAGTCCTGGAGCAGGTGCTGGAATCGGCTCCACCGCCGGAATTGCAGGCCGCGGCCATTGAGGCGTTGGCGGCCCTGGAAGGCCCCGCGGTCGCGCCGGTGCTGGTCGCCAACTGGCGGCACTACAGTCCCGATGCGCGTGGCAAAGCCCTGGACGCGCTGTTGAATCACCGCGACCGCACGCCGGTGCTGCTGAAGGCCGTGGCCGACGGGCAGATCGAGCCCGGCGAAGTCAACGTCGCGGCCAGGGCGCGGTTGATCGAGAGCAGCGACCCCGAGACCGCACAAACGGCCCGACGCCTGTTCCAGGACCAGGCGACGGACCGCGCCAGGCTGGTGGAGCGCTACCAGGATGTGCTGCGGTTGAAGGGCGAGCCCGGCCGCGGGAAATCGGTGTTTGAAACGAATTGCGCGAAATGTCACTTGCAGCGAAGGCAAGGAGCGCGCGTCGGCCCGGACCTCTCCGGCGTCAACAACAAGACCCGCGAGGAGTTGCTGGCCTCGATCCTGAACCCGAGTACCGCCATCGAGCCGCGGTATATCAATTACCTGGTGACGACCAAAGGCGGCCGGATGTATGACGGCGTGATCGCCAATGAGACTCCCGGAAGCATTACCCTTCGCGACGGCTCCGACGAAGGCGACGAATTGATCCTGCGGAAAAGCATTGCCGAGATCCGCGCCTCGCGCATCTCGCTGATGCCCGAAGATCTGGAAAAGAACATGAGCCGCCAGGACCTGGCCGACCTGATCGCCTACCTTCGCGCCGGCCTGTAGCGCCATCGTCCCGCGAGCCTTCACGTCCGGGACCGCTTGGTTCTGCTTCCCTGAATCGAGCCGACAATCTTTTGTTGATGTGGAAGCCGTAGGCGCCTAAGCCTTGCGCCGTCCGTTGCCCCGGCGGCCTGCACCGCGGACCCAGCTCTCGATGGCCTTGGTCAACCGGTCGAAGCGCTCATCCACGTGGGCCGCCAGATGATCGAAACGTGCCGTCGAGCTATCCACGCGGGTTGCGATCGTGGCCGTGATCCCGACAAGCTGCCCGACTTGCTCCTGCTGAGTTTTGGCGACTGCCATCAGCGCGGCGATGTCCTGCTGTTGGCTGGCGCCGATGTGTTCGAGGCGTGTGAGCCGCTCCTCCGCCCGCAGCATCCGCTCGTCGTACTGGCCCATGCGTTCGTCGTGCTCGCGCATCCGTTCGTCGTGCTCGCGCAGCATCGCGCGATGCTCTTCGATCCACGCGTCATGCTTGGCCTGCTGTTTCAGAAGGAACTCGGCGGCCCTTTCGAAGTCCATGACTATATTTCTATCCCGGCAGGGCGCTGCCGGTCAAGGGAGAGGAACCCCAGCCCGACCCGCGGTCCTGGACTTCTTACACCCCAAGCGAGCGCGCTACCGGCCCGCGGTTGCCCTAGGCTGCTAGCATGTGTTATACATGGGTCAGTGGTCATTTTCAGCGAGAGCGCTTTCAGGCACGGATACGGGGAGGTTGATTTCTACGAGGTTCTGGAGTCAGGGCCACTGAAGATGCGATCTCGGCGAGGCCTGAAGGGCGTCTATGAGCTCTACGGCCGCAACTATGCCGGCGACTACATGCACATCGCCTATCGTCGAGAGAATACCCGCGAGGTGGTCTTTCACATGAGACGCATGAGTGATCAGGAGAAACGCCTCTTCCGGAGGAGGATGCCATGAAGAGAGTCCGAACATCGCCAATCCGCGTGCCGGGAAAGGACGCGGGCTACCCAGAACTCGCTGATTTCTTCGACCGGCACGACGGCACTGAGCTTCTGAAGCAGGGCATCATGGAGCCCGATCCGGATCGGGAGGACCTTGAACGGATGCTGCTGGATTACTGGAAGCAGCCCAATACTCGACAATTGAACATTCGTCTGCCTGCCGTCGCCAAACGGATGATTGAAAGACTCGCCAAGCGCAAGACGGTTCAGGTTTCCACTTTGGTTCGAATGTGGGTCATTGACAGCATGCGCAGAGAAGCGATGAAACCTTAAGCTGCTCTGGGTCCCGCCGGCAACCGGCGGAATCTACAGGAGAGCGGGCGAGACGCCCGCGCTCCCAGGGTTCGTGAATCGGCTCCTGTCCCGTAAGTAAACGGTGATGACGCCGATTTCGAAAAAGTTTAGATGAACAGCTCGACGGGAACCCGAAAGAATTGCGCCAGCCTCTTGGCCTGCGCCTTGCTGATGGACCGCCGCCGCTGAGTATCTCCGAGGCCGCGGTCGGGCCGCGGGCTGCAAGAGCGCAGCAGTGGCTCTTCGACGGCCGGCTATGGGACCGTGATCAGGTAAACGTCCGTATAGGTGGAAGGCGGGGCGGGCGTAACTTTGTGTTGGAGCCCGAAGTTGGAGTTAAACAGGACCTTCGTCCCGCCGGGGTCAATGCTGGCCCGCGGCGTCCAGTTGTAATTCTCGCCGGCCGGCCTGCTGTAGTGATGCGCGAGACGCTGGGTCGCCGCGCCGTCCAGCCGCATGCGAATCACTTCGTTGGTAAAGACGTTCCAATTTGCGGTGCCCGGAACAGGGTCGGCAGGCGCGTATGTGGCCATGTAGACCCAGGACGACGGTTTGCGAGGCAGCGACGGCACCGCTATGTGCGGCACCAGCGACCAGTGAAGCGACGGGAGCGCCAGCGACCTTCCATCCGCCAGCCTGAATTTCACCACGCAGTTGCCGCCGCCCGGGCACGGATTTGGACTGGCGTTGGAAGCGCTCATGACCAGGATCTGGTCTCCGTTCCGGTCAACTCCGACGTCTTCGTGCCCGATGTAATTTGCGAGCTGTCGCTGGAATACCATGTTCAGGTTGTATACCCGCGTTGCCGGGCTTCCTCCGAATGAAATGAAGCCGATCACGACGAAGTTGTCCGTCACATGAAGCCAGTCTAAGACGTCGGCCGTTGCGAGCGCAGATCCCCTGGCACTGGTCACGACGTTATACACGAAAATTTCCCTGGTTCCGTCGGACTTCGTACCCTGCAGGACCATCTTGGCGCCGTCGGGGCTGAGATCGGATTCGCCCCGGCCGGTTATCGCCGTATAGTCGCTGAAGGTAGCGATCACCTCGTCCTGGTCCGTGGTTATGTCGCGCCGCTTGATTTGATTGCCGCCGATCGGATGGAAGTAGAACTTGTTCTCGTTGAAGCGGTCCCACATGGGTTCGGCGGTAGCCGCCAGGTCGGTGTATGCCTTGAGAACGTTTCCGTTCAGGTCAATGATCCAGATCCCACTGGAGGGGCCGGCCTCCACAAGGATGCGGGTATTCGCGTCGGTGGTGGCCGCATTAAAATGATTCTGTGTGGCATATTCTGCGTGCACAAAGGCCGGCCGCGGTATGCCTGGGGGTGGAGCGCCGTCGGTCAGCCGCCTGATGGTGGTGCAGTAGAAGCTGTGCGCGGGATCAATAATCGAGCCCTTCGGAGGCGGTTGATACGTGTAATAGTCCGGCGGCGCATGGACGGTGATGTCCTGATT
>JBKKAI010000754.1:0-5673 GCA_046714815.1 Terriglobia bacterium
AAGGTAGGCCAGGCGCGTGCCGTCGGCCGACCATCGCGGCAAGGTGTCGCGGTACGAGCCTTGCGTGATCGGCCGCTGCTCCCGGCCATCGAGCGTGGCCAGCCACAGGTTGCTGTAGCGCGCATCGTTCATGCGCTCGCTCCAGCCCAGCACGTAGACCACGGTCTTGCCGTCGGGACTGATGCGCGGCGCGCTGGCGGTGCGCCAGTCCCAGAAAGTGTCGGTATTCAGCAGGGCGACGGTGAGCAGAAGTTTGGGCAGCATAGGGCGAGATTGTAGTCCCAAAGGCGGCAGGACAAACGGTCTATTGACTTCCCCAACCGGCGCAGACTAGATTTCATAGCACAGGCCAAATTCCATGAAACGTGCACCTCTGTTGTCTTTGCTGGGTTTTGCCGCGGGTCTCTGCTGCCTGGCGCTTCCATCGAACGCACAAACGCCCATCAGCGTGGGCCAGACGATCAGCGGCAACCTGACGGCGGCGGCGCCGGCGCGCTCGTCCGGCCGGGCGGGCCAGTATGCCGACCTCTACCGCTTCACCATCGCCTCTCCGCAGCCGCTGGTGCTCCGCATGTCGTCGGACATTTTCGACACCTACCTTCAGATATTGGACTCGAACGGCGCGGTGATCGTGAACGATGACGACAGCGGAGGCGAGACGAATTCCCGCATTGATCGCGTATTCGGCGCCGGGACGTACGTCATTGAAGCCACCAGCTACAGCCCGGAGGCCACCGGGGCGTATAGCCTGTCGCTGAGCGGGCAGGCCACCACGCCGATCAGCGTCGGCCAGACGGTCAACGGGACGCTGAGCGAAAGTTCGGCGCGCTCGTCGGGCTGCGGCGGCTGCTACGCCGACGTCTACATGATCACCCTTCCGGCGGCGCAGGAGGTGATCATCACGCACACCTCCAGCGCCTTCGACGCGTTCCTTCGCGTGGTGGACGCCAACGGGGCCTTGGTGGTGGCTGACGACGACGGCGGCGGCGGCACCAACTCGCGCATCCAGCACACCTTCCCGGCCGGCGCCTACCGCATCGAAGCCACCACCTATCACAACGGCAACAGCGGCGGCTACGTTCTTTCCGTGCGGGCGCCGGACACCGTCGGCACGCTGATCAACGTCGGCCAATCGCGCAACGGGACGCTCAACGCACAGTCGGGCCGGTCGTCGGGCTGCAGCGGGTGCTTCTCGGACCTTTATCGCTTCACGCTCACCAGCAGCCAGACGGTGCAAATCGGTTTGAGCTCGGCGGCGTTCGACGCGTTCCTGCGCGTGCTGGACGCCGGCGGCCAGGCCGTAAAGGTGGACGACGACAGCGGCGGCGGCGCCAACGGCACCGATTCGCTGCTGACGCACACCTTCCCGGCCGGAACCTACCGCATCGAAGCCACCACGTACAGTTCCGGGCAGAGCGGCGCCTACGCGCTCACGCTGCAGGCCCTGCTGCCCAACACGGCCGTGATCCCTGTCACCGTGGGCCAGCAGCGCAGCGGAAGCCTGGTCCCCGGATCGAACCGCTCGGGCGCCTGCGCCGACTGTTATGCCGATTTCTACCAGCTCACTCTGACCGCGCCGCAGGACCTGGTGATCGCCATGGATTCCAGCGCGTTCGACGCCTTGCTGCGCGTGCTCGACTCCGCCGGCGCGGTGGTGGCCACCGACGACGACAGCGGCGGGCGGCGGAACGCGCGCATCGCGCGGCGCTTCGCCGCGGGCGCCTACCGCATCGAGGCCACCACTTACAGCGGCGGGGATGTCGGCGCGTACACGCTTTCCGTGACCCTGGCGCCGCCGCTCATCCTGCGGCCGATCAATGTGGGCCAGTCGGTAAGCGGCAGCCTGACGGCGGCGGCCAACCGCTCGGTGGCCTGCGGCGCATGCTACGCCGACCTGTATACGTTCACGCTCAGCGCCCCGCAGGCCCTCGTGATCAGTATGGAATCGGACGTGTTCGACGTGCTGTTGCGCGTGCTGGACGCCAACGGCGTGACGGTGGCCGCCGACGATGATGGCGCGGGCGGCACCAACGCGCGCATTGCGCAGACGCTCCCGGCCGGCAGCTACCGGGTCGAGGCCACGTCGTACTCGAGCGGCGCCACCGGCGCCTACGCGTTCAGCCTGCTGGTGCGCAGCGGGCCGCTGCCGCCGGTGTTGACGGCGCTGGCGCCATCCAGCCAGCCGGCGGGCAACGAGGCGTTCACGCTGGCGGTATTGGGCGCCCATTTCACCAGCAGTTCGGTGGTGCGCTGGAACGGCAGCGACCGCCCCACTGTGCTGCGCGGCTCCGAGCTGCAGGCCTCCATCACGGGGGCCGATATCGCCGCGGCCGGCACGGCCCGCGTCACCGTATTCACTCCGGCCCCCGGCGGCGGCGCTTCGAACGCGCTCATCTTCACCATCACCACCGGCGCGCCCGAGTTGGGCGTATCGAATGACTTCCTGGTGTTCCGCATGAGCCAGGGCGGCGCCAACCCCGAGCCGCTGCCGCTCATCATCCGCAACCTGGGGCGGGGCTCGCTGCAGTGGACCGCCGCAGTCAGTTCCTCAGGCAACTGGCTGGGCATCTCCGCGACATCCGGCGCGACATCGGGCGCCAACCCGGCCACCGTTTCGGTTTCGGTGAACGGCGGCAGCCTGGCCGCCGGCGTCCACGTGGGATTCATCAACCTGCGCGATGCGGCGGGCAACCCGAAGCAGGTGGCTGTATTGCTGATCATCCGGCGCGCCGACCCGGTGTTGCGCGCGACCCAGAGCGGCTTCCTGTTCCAGGGCATCGAGGGTGAAGGGAGCATCCCGGCGCAGACCGTGCAGTTGCTGAATACCGGCGAGGGGACGATGAACTGGCGGGTGCGGGCGGAAACCTCCGATGGGCGGAACTGGCTTGCGGTGACGCCGCCGACCGGATCGAGCGCCGCCGGAGCGGCCAACGTTGCGCCGGTTGCGCTGCGTGTGGATGCGTCGCAACTGCGCGCGGGCACCTACACGGCGCTGGTGACGTTTGAGGCCCCCGGCGCGCAGAACGCACCGGCGTCGGCGCTGGTGCTGGTGAGCATTGCGCCGCCCGGCAGTGACACGCTGGGCACGGTGCAACCGGCCGGCTTCACGTTCGTGGGCACGGCCGGCGGCGCTTCGCCCCCGCCGCAGTCGCTGCAACTGACCGGCCTCGGCGGCAAGCAGATCCAGTACAGCACGGCGGTGCGCACCGATACCGGCGGCAACTGGCTTTCGGTGACGCCCGCATCGGGCGCGCTGCCCGACACCGGCGCACCCGTCACAGTCAGCGTGCGGGCCAGTTCGGGCGGCCTCGCCGCCGGCATCTACAACGGCGCGGTCACAGTGACGCTCAGTACCGGCAAGGTGCAGGTGGTCGGCGTGGTGCTGGTGGTTACCGCCACCGCTGTGGCCGGCACGCTCAATGATCCGGTTGAAAATGATGGGAGGCCGGTCGAGGCCGCGAGAGTCGGCGGCGCCGCCGATTGTGTTCCGACGCGGCTCGCGCTGGTGGAAACAGTGCTGGCCGGCAACTTCTCGCTGGCCGTCCGCTGGCCGGTCACCATGCGTGTCCAGGTAGTGAATGACTGCGGCCAGGCGGTGCGCGGCGCCAACGTCACCGCGGCCTTCAGCAACGGCGATGGCGCGCTCCGGATGGACGAGCTGCAGACCGGCCAGTACGTCAAGACCTGGTCGCCGGTGAACACCGCGCAGTCTCTGGTGGTCACCATGCGCGCGCTTTCGTCGGGGCTGTCCGAGGGCCTGTTGCGGATCGAGGGCAAGGTAACGGCGGCCGGCGGCGCGCCGCGCCCGCTGGTATCGCCCAACGGCGTAGTGAACGGCGCCAGCTTCGCGGCCTTCCAGCCGCTGGCGCCGGGCAGCATTTTCTCGCTGTTCGGACAGAATCTGGCGCCATCGGTGGCGGCCGCTTCCAGCGTGCCGCTCCCGACGCAACTGAACACTTTGCGCGTTACCATCGGCGGGCGTCCCGTCCCGCTCTTTTATGTCAGCGCCACGCAGGTGAACGGGCAAGTCCCGTTTGACCTGACGCCCGGCACCAACGCCACGGTGGCCGTGAGCGTGAACAACGTGCCTGCGCAGCCGCAGGAAGTGACCATCGCCTCCGCCCACCCGGGCATCTTCCTGGCCGGCGGCACGCAGGGCGCGATCCTGAGTGCTTCGAACCAGCTTGTCAACGCTTCGAACCCGGTCGCCGCCGGCGAAGTCATCGTGATCTATGCCACCGGCCTGGGCGCCACCACGCCCGGCGTGGTGAGCGGCGAGCCCTCGCCCAGCTCCCCGGTGGCGCGCCTGGTGACGCCCGCCGCCGTCTCGATCGGCGGCCGCGACGCGCCGGTGGAGTTCTACGGACTGGCGCCGGGCTTTGTCGGGCTGTACCAGGTGAATGCGCGAGTGCCGGCCGGTGTTACGCCCGGCAACGCCGTGCCGGTAGTGATTACGCAGGCCGGCGTCAGCAGCAATGCCGCGACGATCGCGGTCAGGTAGGGGTCCTATGAGAAAACGACAGGGAACGATTGCTTTCGCATTGGCGCTGGCGGTGTGCAGCGGCACGGCCGCTGCGGACCAGGCGCCCCAAAAGCTTAAGACCACGCAGGCCGCAGCCACCTCCCACGCACCGGACGCCTCTTCGCAGGTCCAGCGCGATACGTCGCTGCCCGCGGAGGACCCCGTCGTCGCCTATCGCTTCCATCTCGCGCCGGCCGAGCCGGGGACCGACCTGGTGATCCATAACCCCAGCGACCAGCCCGCGGCGTTCATCCTGATCGCCCGCGCGCGTGAGGGCGCCGCGGCACGCCGGCTGAAGAGCGACCTCGATCCGGGCGCGACCTTTGTGCTCTCCTCACAGGATGGTTGGACGCCGGCCGGCCTGGCTCACGTGAAAGCCTCGCGGCGCCTGCGGCTGGGCTTCCAGCTTCCGGGTGGCGGCGAGCCGCTGGCGATCCAACTGCACGCCGGCGCCGCGGCCTATGAAGTGTTCAGCCTGGCGCGGCACTCCGAGGTCGCGCTCCAGAACCCGCTCCAGAACCCGACGCTGCAGGTGGAGTTCATCTCCGCCGGCCGGCGGACGGCAAAAAAGCTCGGCGGCGCGCCGGCTCCTTTTTCCGAGCTGGTGAAAATGTCCGACGGCGCCGAATCGCGCGGCCTGTTCGTCGCCTACTCCGCCAAGCCTTGAACGGCGATCCATCCGCGCCCGGCGGAATCCGCGGAATTCAGCGCTGCGGCCGCGTGTTAGCCCGCCCTCTTCCGGCGCCTGACTCGGCCGGATCCAGCTTTCTTTGGAAGGGCGGCAATAACTGAGCGCAGCAGGCCATTGACGGCTTCTGACGTGTTGAACACCGCCGCAACGTCAGGTTCGAGCACGACGGCAACGGCGCTCTTGCCGAACGATGCGGCAAAGCGATTCGCCCGCGAGTGGCGGTAGTCGAACCGATACTCACTTCGCATGTCTCGCACGATACCGGCAGGCGCGCTAGAGGTTTTCTTCATAGTCCTGTCGCTCGCGCCGGGTGGCGGGCCGCGCACTCAGGAGCCTGACCGCCCGCTGGCGCTCTACAAAACACACAAGAAGCAGACGCTGACGCGCCGAATGTCCGACAATGATCTCGCGCCGCTCGTCGCCTGAGTGCTCCGGGTCGTCGAACACCCGGGCCAAAGGG